>NZ_AJFC01000084.1:0-61188 GCF_000256505.1 Rhodococcus sp. P14
CAGCAGCTGTGGCTGCCGAGCTGGCGGTGACGTCCGCGGGCGCGGCCCGCACGCCGACGGTCCGGCCGCCCTCGACGATGTCGACGATCGCGTAACCGCAGCGCGAGAGCAGCGCGCTGATCCGCATCGACACCGGTCCGACGGCCAGCCCCGGAGGGGGTTCGTCGAACACCCACAGCTCGCCGGTGGGTCGCAGCAGCGACGCGACAGCCGTCGGCGCGGCGGGGTCGTCGCTGCGGAAACTGGGGACGTTGACGGCGAAGACGAGATCGAACGACCCCGGCAGGTCGACGCCGGGGAACTCGCCGACACGCAGTTCGGCGAGCCCGGCGTCGAGTCCGTCCCGGATGCGGCGACGCGCCCGGTCGATCTGCGTCGCCGAGCGGTCCACCCCCACGACGCAGCCGCGGCGGCGCAGCCGCTCGCACACGAGCGCGAGCGCGACGCCCCCTCCGCAGCCGATCTCGAGCACGTCGCTGCCCGGTTGCGGATCCATGGCCTCGACCGCGAACGCGATGCGCGCCGGCACGGTGCCACTCATGGGAAACTCCTCGTGGACGGGTGGGTGTCGGTGGTTTCAGGCGCCGCGCAGCGCCGCGACGACGAACTCGAGCACCTCGTCGTCGGACATGCCGAGGGTGCGCAGTTCGCGGACGTAGCCGGTGGCGGCGCGCTGGGCGAGCGTGCGGGTCAAGTCACCGGAATCCGCGACGAACGTGCCCGCCCGGCCCCGCGTCTCGATGATGCCGAGCTGCTCGAGCTCACGGTAGGTCTTGGCCACGGTGTTCGGGGCGATGCCGAGGTGTTCGGCCAGCCCGCGGACGGTGGGCAGCTTGGTGCCGGCGATCAGTTCGTCGCGCCGCACCATCGTGGCGATCCGCTGGCGCAACTGCTCGTACGGCGGGACCGGCGAGCCGGGGTCGATGACGATGTCGAGCATCGGGGCGTCCTCAGGTGGGCTGATGGTGCGTCGAGGCTAACAGTGCCGGCCGACCGTTCCCGAATGCGCCGCGGCACCCCCGCACTCGCCCGTGCCGCACGGCAGAATGTGGCCATGGCAACGACCGCGACGATCTACCACAACCCCCGGTGCAGCACGTCCCGCAACACCCTGAAGGTGTTGCAGGAGGCGGGCCTCGAACCGACCGTCGTCAAGTACCTCGAGACCCCGCCGTCGCGCGACGGGCTGCGCAAGCTGCTCGACGACGCCGGCCTGGTCCCGAGCCAGGCGATCCGGCGGAAGGAGTCGCTGTTCGGCGATCTGAACCTGGCGGATGCCTCCGAGGACGAGTTGCTCGACGCGATGGTGGCCCATCCGATCCTCATCGAGCGCCCGATCGTGGTCACCGACAAGGGCACCGTCCTGGCCCGGCCCGTCGAGAAGGTGCGCGAGATCCTCTAGGTCCCCGCCTCGCCCGCGGTCGGCCGGGCGCGGGCGAGCGGGCAGGACATGCAGCGGGGCCCGCCGCGTCCGGAGCCCAGCTCGGACCCGGCGATGCGCAGCACCTCGATGCCCGCGTCCTCGAGGCGCGTGTTGGTCTCGAGGTTGCGTTCGTAGGCCACCACCACGCCGGGCGCGAGGGCCAGGGTGTTGTTGCCGTCGTCCCACTGTTCCCGTTCGGCGACGACCGGATCGAGGCCGGTGTCGATGACGCGGAGCTTCTCGATCCCCATCGCGTCGGCGGCCGCCTCGAGGAACCCGCGCGGCCCACTGATCCGGACGTCACCGTTCTCCCGGCGGAGAGTGAAGGCCTGCAACGTCTCCCGCACCGCCGGGTACATCACCACGGCGTCGACGTCCACCATCGTGCACACGGTGTCCAGATGCATCGAGGCCCGCTGCTGCGCGATCGGCACCGCCAGCACGGTGTGCGCGAGACCGTCCTCGAAGACGCTCCGAGCGAGCGCTTCCGCACCCGCCGGGGTCGTGCGCTCCCCCACGCCCACGGCCACGACGCCCGGAGCGAGCAGCAGCACGTCCCCGCCCTCGACCGGCGCGGTGTGCGATTCGTAGGCCCGCCGCACCCCCAGGAACCGCGGGTGGAACGCGTAGATCAGGTCGGTGAGCGCCGCCTCCCGGCGCCGGGCCGGCAGGGCCAGGGTGGGGATCGCGACCCGGGGACCGACCCAGAACGACGAGTCCCGGGTGAACAGCAGGTTCGGCAGCGGCTCGATCACGAAGTCGGCACCGTGGTGCATCAACCGCACCAGCGACGGCGCGGCCCCGAGTCCCGCGGCGGGCAGTTCGTCGAACGTCATGCCCGCGACGAGGACGCGGGTGAGGTCCGCGGCGGACATCGCGCGCAGGTGGGCGGCGAGTTCGTGCGCCAGCCCGTGCCCGAGCCGGCGCGGGTCCACCGCGGACGACACCCCCTGGACGCGGGCGGCGCCGCTGACCTCGAGGGTCTCGGTGAGCAGGTCGGACAGGAGCAGCACCTCCACGCCCCGCCCCCGCAGCAGCTCGACGAACGCGTCGTGTTCCTCCTGCGCCCGCGCCACCCAGGGCAGCGCGTCGAACAGCAACTGGTCGTTGTTGCGGGGAGTCAGGCGTTCGAGTTCCGCGCCCGGCCGGTGCATGAGCACCGCTTTCAGCGCCCCCACCTCGGAGTCCACACCCAGCGCAGCGTTCATGGAATAGACCGTAATGCCGCGGGCCGCCTCACGGTGCGCCGAAACTCCCCGAACCCGACCCGGCGTCCATCCGCGGTGGCAGGATCGGCGGTGCCCGACGACCGAGGAGACATTCATGACCGACACCGACCCGCTCGGTGACCTCGCCGACTTCGCCGGCCGCTGGGTGGGCGGCGGCGAAGGCCACTACCCCACCATCGAGGACTTCACCTACGACGAGACCATCGACTTCACCGCCGTCCCGGGGAAGCCGTTCCTGATGTACGTCAGCCGCACGAAGAACCCCGGCACCGGTCAGCCCATGCACACCGAGAACGGCTACCTCCGTCTCGCCGACCACGACGTGGAGCTGCTGGTCTCCCAGCCGACCGGATTCGTCGAGATCCAGCGCTCCCGGCTCACCCAGGGCGTCCTCGACTTCACGCCCGTCCACCTCGAGCGCTCTCCGCACGCCAAGCCGGTGCACGAGCTGCGGCGGCGGTTCGTACTCGACGGCGACGACCTGTCCTACGACCTGTGGATGGCGCACGCGCAGACCCCGCTCACGCACCATCTGCACGCGACGCTGCGACGCGCCGGCTGACCCTCAGAGCAGGCCGCGCTCGCGTGCCGCGGCGACCGCCGCGGTGCGCGAGTCCACACCCAGCTTCGAGAACGCGTGCACCAGATGGGACTTGACGGTGGCTTCGCTCACGAACAGTTCCTTGGCGACGGCCCGGTTGGACAGGCCGCGCGCCACCGCGGCGAGCACCTCGATCTCGCGGGCGCTCAGCTCCACCCGGGGTGTCTGCATGCTGCGGTAGAGACGTTGCGCCACACCGGGATCCAGCACGGTTTCGCCCCGCGCCGCCCGGGTCACCGCGTCGACGAGCACGGCGGGGTCGGCGTCCTTGAGCAGGTAGCCGGCCGCCCCCGCCTCGACCGCGCGCAGGATGTCGGAGTCGGTGTCGTACGTGGTCAGCACCAGCACCTTCGGCGGATCCGGCGCGGCCGCGAGTTCGGCCGTCGCGTCCGCCCCGTCCATCCCGGGTCCGAGCCGCAGGTCCATCAGCACCACGTCCGGGCGGTGCGCGGCGCTCTGGGCGACGGCCTCCCGCCCGGACGCGGCCTCGGCCACCACCTCGAGGCCGGGCTCCGACGCGAGCAGCGCGCGCAGGCCCGCCCGCACGACGGGATGGTCGTCGACGAGCAGCACCCGGATCACGGCAGCATCCGCACGGGCAGCGTTGCGGCCACGGCGGTTCCGTCGCCGGGCGCCGACTCGACGACGACCGCGCCGCCGAGTTCGGCGAGCCGATCCCGCATGGCGGTGAGCCCGAAGCCGCCGCCCGAACCGGCCGCGTCGACGTCGAAACCGGCTCCGTCGTCGACCACGTCGAGCCGGACCTCGTCCGGGGCGTAGGCGAGGGTCACCCGCACGCGGCGGGCCCGCGCATGCAGCCGGACGTTCGCCAGCGCGCTCTGCGCCACCCGCAGCAACGCCACGTCGAATCCCGTGGGCAGCGGCAGCGGTTCACCGTCCACGCGCAGTTCGGCGTCGATGCCGGTGTCGCCGCGCAACCGGTCCAGGACGCGGCCGAGGGCTGCCGCCAGCGGCGCGTCGTCGAGGTCGGACGGACGCAGCTTGTCCACGACCCGGCGGGCCTCGACGAGATTGCGCCGCGCGGTCTCCTCGATCCGGCCGAGCAGCGCCGCGGTGTCGCCGCCGGTCCGCAACCCGGCGCGGGCGAGCAGCAGGATCGACGAGAAGCCCTGGGCCAGCGTGTCGTGGATGTCGCGGGCGAGGCGGGCCCGTTCGGCGGTGGCGCCGGTCTCCCGCTGCAACCGCACCAGCTCGTCCTGGGCGTCGAGCAGTTCGCGGTGCGCCGCGGTGAGTTCGGTGAGCAGCGCGTCGCGTTGCTCCGCGTCGCGCACGAGCTGGCGGTAGATCAGGGCCGTGCCGGACGCCACGAGCGCCCCGAACAGGGGCCCGAGCACGGCGGCCGTCGGGTTGGCGGTGCCGTGCCCGATGCTCGCGGCGATCGCGACCGCCGTCAGTGCCGCGGTCGCCGCGATCGCGGCGACCGTGGGCAGCAGATGGAAGCACAGGAAGAACAGCGCGAAGGCGAGCCACACGAAATCCGGCGCGAGCAGCACCAGCGCCAGCCACCCGGCCAGCAGCACCGCCAGCCAGATTCCGCCGCGGGATCCGCGCCGGGCGAACCACAGCCCCGAGACGTACCAGGCGAATTCGGCGCCCGCGAGGACCAGCACCCCCGCCGAGCCGGCACCGCGCAGTGCCCCGACCAGCAGCAGCAGCACGAACAGCGCGTGCTGGCCCAGCTGCATCGCACGCAGCACCGGGACCGTCCCCTCGGGAGGGTGCGGTCGGGCGGTCTGCATTGCACCGACGCTAACACCGCCGACCACGCCGCCGCCTCCTACTTTCGATTGATCCGCGAACCCATCCGCCGAGCGATGCGCGGGCACCGTCGCGCCGGGCACGGTGGAACTCATGTTCCTCGCACTGCGCGATCTGCGCTTCGCCACGGGGCGCTTCGCCGTCATGACGGCGGTGCTCGTCCTGATTTCGTTCCTCGTCGTCATGCTCTCCGGCCTCACCGCGGGCCTGGGCAACCAGTCGATCGCCGCGATCCGCGGCATCGGCGCCGAGCACTTCGCCCTCGACGGCGGCGGCACCGATCCGTCCGACGTGTCGTTCGGCGAGTCCACCGTCACCGACTCGCAACGCGCCGCACTCGCCGCGCAGCCCGGTGTGGCCGACACCGCCGTGCTCGGGGTCGCGCCCGGCCGCGTCGGGTCGGGCGGACGCGAGGTGGCGGCGGCCCTGTTCGGGGTCGCTCCCGGGTCCTTCGCGGCACCGGCAGGCCTGCGCCCGGCGACGGCGGCCGTCGACGCGCAACTCGCCGCAGACAACGGCTGGTCGCCGGGCACGATCCTGACCGTCGGCGGCCGGGAGGTCACCGTCGCCGCCCTCGTCGAGGACTCCTACTACAGCCATCAGCCCGTCGTGTGGCTCGACCTCGGCACCTGGCGCGACCTGCCCGCGACGGCCGGCGCCGACGGGACGGTGATCGCGCTGCGGACCGGACCCGGGTTCGACGCGCCCACGGTCGCGACCGCGACCGGCACGAGCGTGCTCGACACCTCCGCGACCCTGGACACCATCGGGTCGTACACCTCCGAACGCGGGTCGCTGCTGCTGATGCAGGCCATGCTGCTCGTCGTCGGCGCCCTCGTCGTGGGGGCGTTCTTCACGGTGTGGACCGTCCAGCGCAGCCGGGACATCGCGGTGCTGCGCGCGATCGGTGCCTCCACCTCCTACCTGCTGCGCGACGCCCTCGGACAGGCCGCCGTGGTGCTCGTGCTCGGAACCGGGCTGGGCACCGTCGCCGCCACCGCCGCCGGGGCGGCCGCCGCCACCGTCGTTCCGTTCACGCTGAGCGCGGCCACGACCGTCCTGCCGTTCGTCGCGCTGGTCGGGATCGGCCTCCTCGGTGCCGCGGCGGCCGTCGCCCGCATCGGCTCCGTCGACCCGCTGACCGCGCTCGCCGCGGCCCACTGAGCTGTTCGAGAGATCCGTTCGAGAAAGGCACCACCATGAGCGTGCGGCTCACCGACATCGTCCTCACCTATCCCGACGGAGACGCCACCCTGCGCGTCCTCGACGGCCTGAACTTCCACGCCGAGGCCGGCGAGACGGTCGCCGTCACCGGCCCGTCCGGATCCGGCAAGTCGAGCCTGCTCGCCGTCGCGGGACTGCTCACCGTGCCCGATTCCGGCCGAGTGGTCCTCGACGGCGTGGACACCACGGATCTCGACGCGGCGACGCGGACCCGGCTGCGGCGGGACCGGATCGGCTTCGTGTTCCAGCAGGCGAACCTGCTGCCCTCGCTGACCGCTACGGAGCAGCTCGCGCTGGTCGCGCACCTGAGCGGGCGCCGGATCGACCGGGCCCGCGCCCGCGACCTGCTCGCGGCGGTGGGGCTGACGCAGCAGGCCGACCGCCGTCCCCACCAGCTCTCCGGCGGGCAGCGGCAGCGGGTCGCGATCGCCCGCAGTCTCGTCAACGATCCTGCGGTCCTGCTGGTCGACGAACCGACGTCGGCGCTGGACGCCGACCGCAGCCGCGAGATCGTCGAACTGCTCGAACGCACGGCGCGCGAGCGCGACGTCGCCGTCGTGATGGTCACGCACGATCGGGAAGCGCTGCGGGCGGGAACGCGGTTACGCGAGTTCGCCCTCGACAAGACCTCGGCCTGAGCGTCACCGGCGGGTGCGGACGGCCTCGAGGGTGCGGGAGAAGTAGTTGTTGGCCAGTTGCATCACCACGTTGTACGGCGGGGCGAACTTGCGGGCCCACCAGTAGCCGAAACGCACGTCGAACGACGTGTACACCAGGAAGCGGTTCTTCCGGATCCCGGCGAGGATGCACCCGGCGACCTTCTCCGGCGACGCGGCGTGCCGCTCGAACCGGGCGGTGAGCTTGCGGGCGGCCGGATGGTCGCGGTCCACGCCGACGATCTGCACGGAGTTCACCAGCGGGGTGCGGACCGCACCGGGCACGACGAGCGAGACCCCGATGCGATGCCGGTGCAGGTCGAACCGCAGCACCTCGGACACGCCGCGCAGACCGAACTTGCTCGCGCTGTACGCCGCGTGCCACGGCAGGGCCAGCAGTCCCGCCGCGGAGGAGACGTTGACGAGATGCCCACCGCGGCCGGCCTCGATCATCGGCGGCACGAAGTTCTCGATGACGTGGATCGGGCCCATGAGGTTGACGTCGACCATCTGCTTCCAGTGCCGGTGCTCGAGCGCGTCGACCGTGCCCCACACCGACGTTCCGGCGACGTTGGCGACGACGTCGAGGGCCCCGGCGCGCTCGTGGACGTCGGCGGCGAAGGCGGTGACGGCGTCGTAGTCGGAGACGTCGAGCGCCGCGGCGTGCAGCACCGAGCCCCCACGTTCGCGCACGGTGCGGACCGTGTCGTCGAGACCGTCGGCGGCGAGGTCGGTGAGCACCAGTTCGGCGCCCTCCGCGGCGGCGGCCAGGGCCAGTGCCCGGCCGATACCGCTGGCCGCTCCGGTCACGAGGAACTTCCTGTCCCGCAGGTCCTTGATCGCCATGCCCGCCCCCGCTCTCGTCGTCTGCGGGCCACCTTAGCGCGACGTCGACCGCCGCGGCGCCGCGCAGGTGCCGTGGTGCAAGGAGCGTTCGTCCTCCCGTCCGCGGGGTGAGTCAGAGGCGCTGGGCCATTTCCTCCTGGTACTTGCGGATCGTCTCCTCGATGCCGTCGGCGTCGGCGTCGCGGCCTTCGCTGCGGGCGCTGTCGGCACGTTCGCGGAGCACTCGAATAGCGCGCCGCAACTCGTCGTCACTCATCCTGTGTTCCATGTCACACAGTCTCCCCGACCGCGCGGCTGTTCGGCCCGCAATCGGCGGCACGACATCGACGACGAAAGGCGCCTCCCGGCCCGGGAGACGCCCTTCGGTGGTGGAGCTGAGGGGAATCGAACCCCTGACCTCTTCGATGCGAACGAAGCGCGCTACCAACTGCGCCACAGCCCCGCGGGTTCCGTTCGGAACCGCCCGCAAACTGTAGCAAACGTGCGCGCCGGAGACGAAATTGAGGTATCGGCACAGGTCACGGCGGCGGACAATCGACCTGTGGATGCAGTGCGCCTACGTGGGGACCAGGCCCTGCGGGAGGGTCGGTGGGCCGCCGCGCTGGCCGACCTGACGTCGGTGGCGGCCGCGACCGACGATCCGGCGGCGTGGCTCGGCATCGGCGAGGCGTCGTGGTGGCTCGGGCGCCTCGACGACAGCGTCGCCGCCTGTCGCAGGGCCTACACGACGGCTCTCCGGAGCGGCGACCGGGAGAGCGCGGTTCGCTGCGCGGCGTGGCTGAGCATCAGCTACACGTCCGATTTCGGCAATCGGTCGGTGGCCCACGGTTGGGTCCGCCGGGCGCAGCGACTGCTGCCCGAGGGGGCACCGGGCGCGTTGCACGCCCTGGTGTGGGTGGCACACGCCCACCGCCTGCTCCCGGACGCCGCGGCGGCCGCGCCGTGGGTGGCGCGCGCCCTGGACGCCGCACGCCGATGCGGCGACCGGGATCTCGAACTGGTGGCACTCGCCCAGTCCGGACACGTGGCTGTGGCCCGGGGCGACCTGGAACCCGGATTCGCGCTGCTGGACGAGGCCGCGGCGGCCGCCCTGGGCGATGCGGACCGCCGATTCGACACCGTCGTGTTCGTCTGCTGCGACATGCTCGGCGCGTGTGCGCTCGCCGGCGACACCCGTCGCGCCGGCGAGTGGTGCCGCGTCGCCGAGGACTTCACCTCCCGCCGGGGGTGCCCCTTCCTGTACGTCGAGTGCCGCACCCTCTACGGGGCACTGCTGCTCACCGCGGGCCGCTGGGCGGAGGCGGACCGTCTGCTGACGGCGGTGCTCACGCTCGACGAGAAGGTCTGCCCCGCTGTCCACGCGCGCGCCGTCGCGGCCCTCGCCACGCTCCGGGTCCGGCAGGGGCGGCTCGACGAGGCCCGGGCGATGCTGGACCGATCCCCCCGCCCGACCGCGGAGTTGGACACCGCCCGCGCCGAGGTCGTCCTCGCCGACGGTGACCCCGCAACCGCCCGGCGGCTGCTCGAACGTCGCGGCGCCACGTCCCTGCTGTGCGCCCGGGCCCAGGCGGCCACGGGCGACCTGGACGCGGCGACGGCCACCGCGGCGGCGCTCGACCCCGACGGTCCCGAGGCGGTGGAGGCGGCGGGGCTGACCGCCGCGGCGCGGGGCCGCGTGGTGGCCGCAGTCGATGCCTTCGAGACGGCCGCTGCTCGCTGGGCGGACCGCGCGGCGCCGTTCGAGGCGGCCCGCTGCCTGCTCGAACTGGCCGAATCGGCGATGAACGACGATCCCACCCTCGCGGCCGCACGGGGGCGAACGGCGGTGACGATCTTCCGGGAACTCGGAGCCGTCGCCGCCGCGGACCGCTCCGCGGCCCTGTTGCGGCGTCTCGGGGTGCGCGGCCCCGGCATCCGCGCCACCGCTCGCACCGCCCCGGGCCTCGACAGCGGCCTCACCGCCCGCGAACGCGAGGTGCTGGACCTGCTCGCGGTGGGCCTGACGAATCCGGAGATCGCCGGCCGGCTGTTCGTCTCCCGCAAGACGGTGGCGCACCACGTGAGCCACATCCTCCGCAAGCTCGGCGTGCGGAACCGCTCGGAGGCCGCCGCGTATGCCGCCGCCCACCCGGAAGATGGGTCACCTGCCCGATGCGCCGCACCCGGGCGCGGCGCCACCCTCGGGGTATGACGAACACGACCGAGAACTTCGGGATTTCACCGGCGGCCGCGGAGGTGTACGAGTCACGCTTCGTACCCGCGCTCTTCGCGCAGTGGGCGCCACGGCTGCTGGACCAGGCTGCGATCACGACGGGCACACGGGTGCTGGACGTGGCATGCGGAACCGGGATCGTCGCGCGCGTGGCCGCCGACCGGGTAGGGCCGTCGGGCCGGGTCGTCGGTGTCGATGTCAGCGAGGCCATGCTGGCGGTGGCACGCCGGATGTGTCCCGACGTCGAATGGCGCCGGGGTGACGCCGGCGCGCTGCCGTTCGCGGACGGTTCGTTCGATGCGGCGCTGTGCCAGATGGCGCTGATGTTCTTTCCCGATCGTGCCCGGGCGCTGCGCGAGATGCGACGCGTGGCGACGGAGGTGGTCGCCGTGTGTGTGCCGGCCGCGTTGGACGAGCAGCCGGCCTACCGGGACTTCGTCGACGTCGCGGTCCGGCACGCCGGTCCGCCCGCGGCGTCTCTCCTGGGCACCTACTGGAGTTGTGGGGACCGCGACGAACTGCGGGGATGGTTCCGCGACGCCGGACTCACCGTCGATCGGTTCACCACGCACACCGGAAGCGCGCGGTTCCCGTCCGTGGATGCGATGGTGGCGACCGAGGTCGAGGGCAGCCCGTTGATCGAACGGATCGACGCCGGCACGTACGAGGCGATCACCTCGGAGGCCCGATCGGTGCTGGCCCGGTTCACCGACCCGGACGGCTCGGTGTCGGCGCCTCTCGTGGCACACATCGTCACCGGGCGCTGAATACTCCCGAGCGGACCGACGGCTACTCGCCGGATGCCCGGCGCACCGGGTAGTCGTCGGCGTCGTAGCGGGGTTCGTACGCCTCGTAGGCGGGTTCGTCGTCCGCGTAGCGGTCCAGGTGCTCGAACACCGGGTCCTCGTCGTCGGCCTCGAGCACGACCGCGCCGGGACGGCGCAGCCGCGCCGGGACGAGACGTAACTCGTCGTCGCTGTGCGACTCGACGCCCAGGCGCGAGCGGTTCAGGCGGGCCATGCGACGACGACGGATCTCCTGTTCGACGCGCACCTGACGACGAAGGTAGACGAGGTAGCCCGCGAGGGCGGCCGTCGCGACCGCGCACAGCCACCACAGCGCCGACGAGACGACGAGGGCGAGGGCGGCGGTCATGATCGCTGCGAACAGCAGGCCGAGCACGGTGCGCTGCCGGAACTCGTAGCGCGCGGCGCGGGCCATGGCGTCGGCCTGGGGATCGAATCCGCCGCGTCCGCGGCGCTGAGGCACGAACTCCCGGGCGGGAGCACGTTCGGGACGGTCGTCGAAGTCGGTGTCGTGGTCGGTGTCGAGCTGTGTGTCCATGCGGTCCTCCGCTGGGTGGCGGTGTCTGCGGTCGTCCACCGTGCGGACGCGACCGGAGTCGTCGCCGGCAGTGGGACGGGCGGAATCCCGACTCGGACGCCAGTGGGGATCGCGGCGATGACCTGCGGCCGGCCCGCGCGGGGCGAGTGGCTCGTCGTCACCTCGGTGCAGAACCCGGGTTGCGAGTGCGGCGTCGGTCGTCTGACGGATACGGGGGCGCTTCGTGACCAGCATCGGCACCAGAACGAACAACCACACGGCGACCAACCCGATCCACAGGAGCGAGTTCGGCATTCGGCGGCCCTCCTCCCAGTCGTCGCCTACCAGTCCGTCGACGCCACTGACCCCGTCAGGTTAGCGGCCCCGAGGCCGTCACCAGGACAGAAACGCCGACTCAGATGACTACAGCTGTCACACGAGTCACGCGAACCATGTGACACTCTCTTCACTCTAGTCACACGCATATACCCACGTGTGGGTATTACTACGCATCGCTACACGTAATCTGCGTTACAGCCGTCAGGCCCAGCCGGCCCGGCCGCCCCGGATCAGCACGTCGGACACGCTGCCGGGTACCTCCTCGACCGTCATGGCGACCAGCAGATGGTCGCGGAAGCGCCCGTCGACGTCGAGGTAGCGCCGCAGCAGGCCCTCCTCGCGGAAACCCACATTGCGCAGCACCGCGCGGCTCGCGACGTTCTCCGGCCGCACCGTGGCCTCGACCCGGTGCAACCCGGCCGGGCCGAAGCAGTGGTCCAACCCGAGCGCCACCGCGGCCGTGGCCACACCCAGGCCGTTGACGTGCTTGGCCACCCAGTAGCCGATCCACGCCGACCGCAGCGCACCGCGCACGACGTTGCCCACGGTGATCTGTCCACAGAACTCCCCGTCGAGCTCGATCGCCATCGGCAGCATGTGACCCCGGCGGGCCTCCGCCCGCAGGCTGCGGTACAGCCCGGGCCACACCGTGATGTGATGGCGCATCTCCCAGGGCACGTCCCCGGTGGGCTCCCACGGCTCGAGGTGCGCCCGGTCCCGGATCCGCAGCCGGCTCCACACCGCCGCGTCGCGCAACCGGATCGGCCGCACCGTGACCAGTCCACCGGCAACCCGCAGCGGACCCAGCTCCGCCGGCCATCCCGGATGACGGCTCATCAGCCGCGCTGTCCGAGGAAGGCGACGTCCACCGGATCGCCGGTGCGCACCTCGGTCACCTCCGGATCGATCAGCACCAGACAGTTCGCCTCGGCCAGCGTCGCCAGCAGGTGCGACGACGCGCCCGCCGCACCACCGAGCGCCTGGACCATGTACTCGCCCGTCGCCTCGTCGCGCATCAGCTGCCCCCGCAGGAATCCCTTGCGATCCGGGATCGAGGTGATCGGCGTGACGGTGCGGGCCGTGACGACGCGTCGCATCGGCTGCCGGCGCCCGAGCGCGATACGGATCAGCGGCCGCACCATCACCTCGAACACGACCAGCGCGCTGACCGGATTCCCCGGGAGCAGGAAGGTGGGCACCTCGTCGCGGCCGAGCTGGCCGAATCCCTGCACCGAGCCGGGGTGCATCGCCACCCGCTCCACCTCGAGCTTGCCGAGGTCGGCCAGCGCCTCGCGCACCTCCTCGAGCGCACCACCGCCGACGGCTCCCGCGACCACGACGATCTCGGACCGGATCAGCTGGCCCTCGACCACCTCCCGCAGGCGCTTCGGGTCGGTGCTGGCGATCCCCACGCGGTTGACGTCCGCGCCTGCGTCGCGGGCGGCCGCCGCCAGGGCGTACGAGTTGACGTCGTACACCTGGCCGGGACCCGGGGTGCGGTCCACGTCCACGAGCTCGCCGCCGACGGAGATCACCGACAGCCGGGGACGCGGATGGACCAGCACCTTGTCGCGGCCGACCGCCGCGAGCAGACCGACCTGGGCGGCGCCGATGATCGTGCCGGCCCGGACCGCGACATCGCCGGGCTGGACGTCGTCGCCCGCCCGGCGGACGTACTCACCCGACCGGACGGGACGCAGGACCTTGATACGCGCGCGGCCACCGTCGGTGCGGTCGAGCGGAAGGACGGCGTCGGCGAGGGTCGGCAGCGGCGCCCCGGTGTCCACCCGCACCGCCTGCCGCGGCTGCAGCCGGATCGGCTGACGCGACCCGGCCGAGACCTCGCCCACCACGGGCAGCGTCAACTCGATCGGTTCGCCGTCGTCGCCGATCGCATCGGTGCCCGCACCCTGGACGTCGACGCTGCGCACCGCGTAGCCGTCGATCGCGGCCTGATCGAAGCCGGGCAGGGGCCGCTCGGTGACGACCTCCTCCGCACAGAGCAGGCCCTGCGCCTCGGAGATGGCGACCCGGACCGGCCGGGGCGCCACCGCTGCCGCCGTGACCCTGGCCTGTTGATCCTCGACCGACCGCATACCGCTTCTCGTCCTCCCGACCTGTCGCGCCGTCAGTGCTTCAGGCGCTCGACGAGCCACTCCCGCAGGGAGGGGCCGTACTCCTCGCTGTTCAACGCAGAGTCAACCGCAGCGCGCAGATAGCCGCCGGGATTTCCGAGGTCGTGTCGAGTGCCCCGATGGACCACCACGTGCACGGGGTGACCCTCCTCGATGAGCAGGGCGATTGCGTCGGTGAGCTGCAGTTCACCGCCCGCACCGGGAGTGATCCGGCGCAGCGCGTCGAAGATCGCCCGATCGAGCAGATAGCGCCCGGCGGCGGCGAACGTGGACGGCGCATTCTCGGGCGCCGGCTTCTCGACCATGCCCACGACCTTCAGCACGTCCGGGTTCACGGCGTCGGGCACCTCTTCGACGTCGAAGACACCGTAGGCGCTCACCTGGTCCTTGGGCACGTCGATCGCGCACAGCACCGTGCCGCCGCGCTTGGCCCGCACCCGCTGCATGGTCTCGAGGACTCCGCGCGGCAACACGAGGTCGTCCGGCAGGAGGACGGCGACGGAGTCCTCGTCGGGATCGAGGGCGGCCTCGGCGCACGCGACGGCGTGCCCGAGTCCGAGCGGCTGCTCCTGCACCACCGACTCCACCTCGAGCAGCCCCGGCGCCTTGCGGACCTTCTCGAGCAGGTGGTACTTGCCGCTCTCCTTCAGTTTCGACTCGAGGACCAGGTCCTCGACGAAATGCGCGACGACGCCGTCCTTGCCCGGCGCCGTCACGATCACCAGTCGCTCGGCACCCGAGTCCGCGGCCTCCCCCGCCACGAGCTCGATTCCCGGCGTGTCCACCACCGGGAGGAGTTCCTTCGGCACGGTTTTGGTCGCCGGCAGAAAGCGCGTACCGAGGCCGGCCGCGGGAACCACTGCCGTGCGGAAATGGCCCGCTGCACCGGTCGCATTGTTCGTCATAGATCCCACCCTAACTTTCGGCTACCACCCGGTAGATAGGTCAGATCCTAAGGTGACGGATATGAGCGCACTCTCCAAGTCACAATGGCGGGCCCGAATCGTTGCTGCGCGACGGGCCCGTGACGACGAGGAGCGCCGCGGTGAGGACGCCGCCCTCGCCGCGGCGGCACGATCCCTGGCCCCCACCCGGGCGACGGTATGCGCCTACGTGCCGGTGGGGTCCGAGCCCGGCGCGTTGTCCCTGCTCGATGCTCTCTGCGAGGCCGGAAACCGGGTGCTGCTGCCGCTCACCCGTGCGGACAGCACCCTGGACTGGGCGCAGTACACCGGGGCCGGCGCACTCGCCCCCGCCGGGTACGGCCTGCTCGAGCCCACCGGACCGGCCCTGGGGCCGGAAGAGGTGCGCCGCGCGCACACCGTGCTGGTGCCGGCGCTCGCAGTGGACGAACGCGGCGTCCGGCTCGGTCGCGGAGCCGGCTTCTACGACCGGACGCTGCATCTCGCGGCCGCCGACGCCGTCCTCGTGGCAGTGGTCCGGGACGAGGAACTCGTACCGGAGCTGCCGGAGGATCCCCACGACATCCGGATGGGCTGGGCCCTGACGCCCGGCCGCGGCCTGGTGCCGCTGAACGGGTCGGCCGGGACGGGGAATAGGGAACCCCAGTAGCGATGTTGGCACTGTCGGCTGTAGAGTGCTAATGCTGCGGTCGCCAACCAACTCGCGGAGGATCCACCGGTGCCCACTTACTCCTATGCCTGTACGTCCTGCGACAACCGATTCGACATCGTGCAGTCGTTCACCGACGACGCCCTGACGGAATGCAACGAGTGCTCGGGCAAGCTGCGCAAGCTGTTCAATTCGGTCGGCATCGTCTTCAAGGGCAGTGGTTTCTACCGCACCGATTCCCGCAGCGGAAGCAGCACCGCCAGCGAGCCGGCCAAGTCCGACTCGTCGCCGGCCGCATCGTCGAGCACCTCGTCGTCGAGCAGCTCGTCCTCGAGCACCTCGGCACCGGCCGCAGCCGCGAGCTGACACCGTTCATCCACAAGCGGACGATTCATCCACAGTCCGCCCCTGATCGGCACTTCGACGGGCCGGCGGGTACGACCCGACCCCTAGGGTTCGGGCCATGCCCGCCGGCCCGTTCTCGTTCCCGCACCTGCGCAATCCGCTCGACCCCACGCTGACCGACCGGCTCACGGCGCTGACTCGGCCCGGCTGGGCGCGCACCGTCGCCGTGCGCCGCGCGATCGCGGCCGGTCTCGTCGGTGTCGCGGCGGTCTCCGCCGTCACCGGCGGCGCGTCGGACGACCGGACCCGCACGGTCGTCGCCGCGCGCGACCTGCGGCCCGGGCAGACCCTCACCGTCGACGACGTCACCGTCGTCGAGCGCGACGCGTCCCAGCTCCCGTCCGGGGCCCTCACCGATCCCGCCGAGGCCCTCGGTCACACCCTGGCCGGACCGGTGCCCGCCGGCGAAGTCCTCGTCGGGGTGCGGATGCTCGGGCCGCGCCTCGCGGCGGCCACCACCGGCGACAGCGCGGCCCGCGTGGTGCCGGTCCGCCTGGCCGACCCCGGCGTCGGGGATCTGCTCCGCGAAGGCGACCTCGTCGACGTCCTCACCGTCGCCGAGGCCTCTGCCCCGTCGGCACCGGAGGTACGGGTGCTGGCGACGGGGGCGACGGTCGTGCTGGCTCAGGGAACGGACGAGACGAACAACCGCGGAGAGAAGGTGGTGCTGCTCGCGCTGCCGCCCGAGCCGGCGACAGCCGTGGCCGCGGCCTCACTCGTCAGCGCACTGACGGTGACCTTGCACTGAGCGGGACGGTGACCTTGCACTGGGCCGGACAGTGACCTTGCACCGGGCCGGACAGTCACCTTGCACTGGGCCGGACGACGTCTCGTATTTCGGTCTGAGCCGCACACCTGCTGGTTTATGGTGCGACTGCGAGCACGACGACAACACCTGTCAAGGAGACGCACCATGCTGAAGGGCTTCAAGGATTTCCTGCTCCGCGGAAACGTGCTCGACCTCGCCGTCGCGGTCGTCGTCGGCACCGCGTTCACGGCCATCGTCACCGCCTTCACCAGCTACATCATCGAACCGCTCATCGCGGCGATCGGTGGGGACAACGAGATGGGCTGGGGCGTCCAGATCCTGCCCGACAACCCCGAGACCTTCCTCAACTTCGGCGCCGTGGTGTCGGCGATCATCAACTTCCTCATCATCGCCGCCGTCGTCTACTTCGTGCTGATCGTCCCGGCGAACGCCGCCAAGAAGCGGTTCGCCACCGAGAAGGACGACACCAAGGCGAGTGCCGAAGATCTGCTCATCCAGATCCGCGACATCCTCGAGGCGCAGACCGGTCAGAGCGGTGCACACGCCAAGCCGAGCCTCGAAGAGCAGGAGCGATAGGCACGAACTGCACCGGACAACGAAAAGGGTTGGGCCCGATCGGAATTCCGAGCGGGCCCAACCCGTTTCAGCCTGCGGCCGGGACGTCGTGTCAGACGGTCCAGGGCTTGCCGTAGGTGGTCACGTTGTCGCCGTTCGCGGTGATGGCGCGGACGAACGGACGGACCTGGACGGCGCCGATGACGCCGGAGGCGGTGCCGTGGACGTTGGAGAACTGGACGGTCTTGAAATCACCGTCGAACTCGCCCTCGGCGACGACGAGCTCCTCGATGCCCGGAGCCGGGGTCAGCTCGAGCTCGGCGTAGGCCTGCGGGAGGATGTCGGTCACGGTGGCGGTGGCACCGTCCGCAGCCGAGAGCTCGAGCTCCAGCTGCGGGGTCGAGTAGGTGACGCCGATGGCTCCGTCGATGCTGCCGGCCCACGCGAACTGGTAGCCGAACTGGAACGTGGTGCCCTCGGCGTCGGCAGCATCCTCACCGATCAGGTTCGCGGTGCCGCGGCCGTTGTGGAACCACTCGCGGTTGAAGGGGCTGCCACCCAGGGCCGGCACGCCGTGGATGAAGGTGTCCTCCTGGGTCACGACGACCTCGAGGCCGTCCGAGACGATCCGGTTCTGATCGTCGACCGCAGCCTGCGCGGAGCCGGTCGCACCGAGGACCAGGCCCAGGACGGCGGCACCGGACACCGCGGCGTTACGTGCGGCCTTGAAGCCACGCGACTTGATTCCCATGATTTCTCCGTATTTCTTGGTGGGGATTACTGCGGGGTGGGGCGGAGCAGGACTAGATCGTCCAGACCTTGCCGTAGGTGGTGACGTTGTCGCCGTTCGCGGTGATCACGCGGACGAAGGGGCGGACCGAGACCGCGCCGATGACGCCGGTGGCGGCGCCGTGCACGTTGGCGAACTGCACGTGCTTGTAATCGCCGTCGAACTCGCCCTCGGCGACGACGAGCTCCTCGATGCCCGGGGCCGGGGTCAGCTCGATGCCGGCGGTGAACTGGGGCAGGATGCTGTCGACGGTGAGAACGTCCTCTGCATACGGCGCTGGGCTCGTCTCGCCGTTGGGGATGTAAAGCGGGTTGCCGTCGGCGGTGTCGTCGTCGGTCGCAGGAACACGATTTTCCTCTTCGACGACATTGCCTTCGTAGTCGATGTACTCACCCGCGTCATTGGTGTTCCAGACCGGATCGAACTGGTCGACGTTCTCCACACCACGGGTGGCCTCGAGCTCAGCCTGCGGGCTCGACCACGCGATGCCGATCGAGCCGTCGACCGCGGCCGACCACGCGAACTGGTAGCCGAACTGGAACGTCGAGCCCTCGAAGTCCGCGGCGTCGGGGCCGACGATGTTGGCGATGCCACGACCGTTGTGGAACCACTCACGGCTGAGCGGGCTACCGCCGATCGGGGGGACACCCTGGATGAAGGTGTCCTCCTGGGTCACGACGACCTCGTGACCGTCCGACACGATCCGGTTCTGGTCGTCGACCACAGCGCCGGCGGTCCCGGTCGATCCCAGAACCAGGCCGAACACGGCGGCGGCGGCCACCGTGACGTTGCGGGCGGCCTTCACACCGCGTCGCGTCTGCATCTTCATGAATGCCTCATCCATTCTCTGCGTGCCGGGTCACGCACACGCGTCCGACAACTGCCCTGTCGCCCGCGAGGCATGCCACACCATGAACACCGGCGGGCACCCGCCCGCCGGTGCGACGTGTGCGTCATCCGCACGGTTGCGTTTCCGATTCGTGATGAAGACCGCGACGTGTGCCGTTGATCTTGACCTCAGCGAACCACGACAGAGACTAGACCGTGACCTCGAACCCCAGCAACGGCTACGTCGGCGCGCAGAGCCCCGCCGGGACGGAAATGTTTCGGCCCAGTGAAACAACGGGTGACCAGCACCCACGGCGGCACACAGAGGCCGCGCGATGTCAAATCTTAGGTTCGGCTTATCCGCATTCGTGCATACCCACAGGTGACACCCGCAAACCGGGGTGTGATGCGGTGCATCCGCCCGGTGCGACGGTGATCGACCTCACCTGAAAGGGTGCCGATGATCAAGGTGAAACGCCGAGCGGAAGGGTTACGAAGAGATTTCGAACGGTCGGCCGAGAAATGAACGACCGCCCCTCGGGAAACAACTGTAAGTGGGGTAGATCACACACTGCCGTGGTGGGGCGGGACCTGCCGTCGCAGCCACTCGTCCGAGTCGGACGACTCGTCGCCCGGCGAGCGCTCGTCGCGAGTCGTCTCGGGGAGCACGTCACCGAAGACGCGGCGGAGCCGGGCCCGGTCGATCCGGGCCCGGCCGGCGTCGCCGCGCTGCGGTGCGTCGTCCGGCGACGCACCGGCAGCACTCTCGTCCGTGCCTGTGATGGCTATCCCTCCACTCGCGACAGTTCCTCGATCACGTGCGAGGCGAGCGGCAACAGTGTGGCCATGCCGTCGCGGATCGCGGCGCGCGACGACGCCAGGTTGGCGACCAGCGTGGACCCCGACAGCCCGACCAGACCGCGGGACAGGCCGGCATCCATCGCGCCGGCGGAGAAACCCGAGGAGCGCAACGCCTCGCCGATCCCCTGGAGCTCCCGGTCGAGCACGTCGGACGTGGCGTCCGGCGTCACGTCGCGCGGCGACACCCCGGTCCCACCGACGGAGATCACCAGGTCCACACCGCCGATGACGGCGGTGTTGAGGGCGTTGCGGATCTCCACCTCGTCGGCCGACACGGTGACGACACCGTCGACGGCGAACCCCGCCTCGGCGAGCAGTTCGGTCACCAGCGGTCCGGCGGAGTCCGGGTTGTCGCCGTGCGCTACCCGGTCGTCCACGATCACCACGAGGGCTCGTCCGGTCCTGGGGGTTTCGAATTCCATGATGCCCACCGTAGTTCCCCTGTCCGTCGAACGAGCTGTATGTCCGAGAATGAACCCGGCGGTCGATTCTGCTCTCATCGGCCACCCGCCTCCGCCTCCGCGAGCTGCACCTCGACGGTCTTCTCGCCGCCACCCTGAGCGTCGGTGTAGGTGATGCGGACGGTATCGCCGGGCGCGTACGAGCGCACGGCCGCGATCAGGGAGTCCCCGTCCGTGACGAGCCGGTCGTCGACCTTGGTGATGACCACGCCACTCGGAATTCCGGCCCGTTCCGCCGGTCCGCCCGCGGTGACCTCCATGACCCGGGCGCCACGCACGTCGCTCTGCGACGGCACCTGCACGCCGATGATGGCGTGGGTGGCCTTCCCGGTGTCGACGAGCTGGTCGGCGATGCGACGGGCCTGATCGACCGGGATGGCGAAGCCGAGACCGATGGATCCGGACTGTCCACCGGCGGTGGCGATCGCCGTGTTGACGCCGATCAGCCGGCCGTCCATGTCCACGAGCGCGCCACCGGAGTTGCCGGGGTTGATCGCGGCGTCGGTCTGCAGCGCGTCGATGACGGTGTTCTGGTTCCCGGTCTCCCCGCTGGTCGACACCGGCCGGTCGAGGGCCGAGACGATCCCCGTGGTCACCGTGCTCTCGAGCCCGAGCGGTGAGCCGACCGCGACGACCTGCTGGCCCACCTGCACGGCGGCGGAATCGCCGAGCTCGATCGGCGTGAGGTCGGTGCGGCCCTCGGCCCGGATCACGGCGATGTCGGAGATCGGATCGGTCCCCACGACGGTCGCCGGAGCGGAACTTCCGTCGGAGAAGTATGCGGTGAGCTGCGCGCCGGCGCCGCCGCCGGCGACGACGTGGTTGTTGGTGAGGATCAGGCCGTCGGAGGACAGGATCACCCCCGAGCCCTCGCCCTGTGCCGTGCGGCCGACCACCTCGATGCGCACGACGCTCGGCACGACCTTCTGCGCGACGGCCTGCACCGACCCCGCGGGCGCGGCGGCGACCGTCGTCGTGGACGGCCTCGGCGCGTCGAGAGCATTGGTGACGGACGCACCGCCGGTCGACTGTTGCGTGGTCCACGCGCCGACCGCGCCGCCGATGCCGCCGCTGACCAGTGCCAGCGCGACGGCGCCGAGGGCGAGCAGGCCCCGCGCGGACCGCGGTGCGCCCTGGGGTCCCGGCGCGGGCTGGGGCGGGGCGCCGAACGGCGCGGTGTGCCCGTACCCCGGACCGGAGGGGGCTTGGTAGGGATTCGGCTGGGGCGGTATCGGCTGGTGGGGCTCTCGGTGGCCGCCACCCTGGGTGGGGTCCTCGCTCATCTCATCGCTTTCGTGTACACGGCCGCCGGGTCGGTGGCTCGTCGGCTTCCCAGCATGCCCGCGGCGGCTGAGAGTCCGCTTAGACCCGACGCCGATTTTCCTGTCAATCCGCCGGGTGTTCGAGGTGCGGCGCGCCGGGCAGCACGATCCGGACGAGGGCACCCCCGCGCGACGAGGCGTCGACCGCGATGGTGCCGCCGTGCTTCATCACGACCTGCCGCACGATCGCGAGGCCCAGGCCGGATCCGGGCATCGACCGCGACGCGGTCGAACGGTAGAACCGCTCGAACACCAGCTCGCGGTCCTCCTCCGGGATGCCGGGGCCGGCGTCGTCGACGGTCAGTTCCATCAGGCCGGGCCCGAGCTGGCGCATCGACACGAGCACCTCGGCGTCGGCGGGACTCCATTTGGCGGCGTTGTCGAGGACGTTGAGCACCGCCCGCGACAGCGCGGCCTGGTCGCCGTAGACGAACCACGGTTCCGTGTGGGCCGTGAAGTCGAGGTCGGAGCGGCGCCGCCGGGCCCGTTCGAGGCTGCGCTCGACGACGTCGGAGATGTCGACCGGCTCGAACACCGTCTCGGGTGCGTCCTCGCGGGCGAGGTCGACGAGGTCCCCCACCAGGGTGGACAGCTCCTCTATCTGCGCCACGACGTCGGCGCGCAGTTCCGCCATGTCCTCCTCGGGCAGGTTCGGGGCGTCCGGCCGGCTCGCCGCGATGAGCAGTTCCATGTTCGTGCGCAACGACGTCAGCGGGGTGCGCAGCTCGTGGCCGGCATCGGCGACGAGCCGGCTCTGCCGCTCCCGCGACTCGGCGAGCGCGCGCAGCATCGTGTTGAAGCTCTCGGTGAGGCGGGCCAGCTCGTCGTGCCCGGTCACGCGGATCGGCCGCAGGTCGTCGGTGCGGGCGACCCGCTCGGCCGCCGCGGTGAGCCGCGCGACGGGGCGCAGACCGGTGCGTCCGACCGTCGCACCGGCGGCCGCGGCGAGCACCACCCCGCACCCGCCGACAACGAACAGCACGCTCGCGAGCCGTTTCAGGATGTCCGCGGTGGGCTGCAGTCGCTGCGAGATGACGATGGTGCTGCCGTCGGGGATGCGCTGCGCGAGCACCCGCTGATGACCGACGGTGCGCAGCGACGACTCCCGTTCGCCCTTCGCGACGGCGAACTCGGCGCTGCCGATCGGGACGGAGGATCCGGGTGGCACGTACTGCCCCAGGTCGGGATAGACGAGCGCCACGCTGATGTCGGAGCTGTAGAGCTGGGCGCCACCGATGTAGCGGGGGTCGTAGGTGATGAGGGTGCTGCTCTCGACGAGCGCGGCGGCGCGCGCCCGCAACTGCTTGTCGACGTCGGCGTAGAGAGCGCGCGCGACCACCGCATACGCCGCGATCGAGGTGACCGCGACGGCGATCGCCACGGCGCCGGCCGCCAGCAGCGTGACACGACGGCGCAGCGGCACCGACCGGGTCAGCAGCAGCGGGGGCCGCATCGGGCGCCCGGAATCCGGGTCGGCGCCTTCGAGTCGGGTCACGGCGGGGTTTCCCGCAGGACGTAGCCGACGCCGCGCACCGTGTGGATCAGGCGCGGCTCACCCTCGGCCTCGGTCTTGCGGCGCAGGTACCCCACGTAGACCTCGAGGGCGTTGCCCGAGGTGGGAAAGTCGTAGCCCCACACCTCCTCGAGGATCCGGCTGCGGCTCAGGACGCGGCGGGGGTTCGCCATGAGCATTTCCATGAGGGCGAACTCGGTGCGGGTGAGACTGATCGAGCGGGCACCGCGGGTGACCTCACGGGTGGACGGGTTCAGGGTCAGGTCCGCGAACCGCAGCGTCTCCTCCGACTCGGCCGGGTCGGGTGAGGCGCGACGGAGCAGCGCGCGCAGCCGGGCGAGCAGTTCCTCGAGCGCGAACGGCTTGGGCAGGTAGTCGTCGGCGCCGGCGTCCAGGCCCGCGACGCGCTCGGAGACGGAATCCCGGGCGGTGAGTACGAGGATCGGGAGGTCGTCGCCGGTGCTGCGCAATCGTCGGCACACCTCGAGGCCGTCGACCCGCGGCATCATCACGTCGAGGACCATCGCGTCGGGCCGTTCGGCCGCGACCTGTTCGAGGGCGTCCTGCCCGTCCGTCGCGAGCTCGACGCTGTATCCGTTGAAGCTCAGTGATCGGCGCAGGGACTCCCGCACCGCCCGGTCGTCGTCGACCACCAGAATGCGCATGGCTTCCAGTGTGGACCCGACCGCTGAGAGGTGTCTGAGAGGACGACGGCGTGTCCGGCGAGGGAACCGCAGGGCGCTGCGGTTCCCTCGCCGGGCGTCACACGTCGTTCGGGTCGATCACCCCGAGCTGCACGGACTTGACGAGGCGTCGCGGAACGTGGTGGGTGACACCGGCGACGGTGACCGGCACCAGGGCCGGGACCTGCGCGTTCCACTGCGAGCGGCGGCTGCGGGTGTTGGACCGGGACATCCGGCGCTTGGGTACTGCCATGGTGGTTCTCCTCGGGGGGTCGGTCAGGGGCGACGGCGCGTGCCGTACTTGCGTTCGAACTTCTCGACGCGGCCGGCCGCGTCGAGCACGCGGGCGGTTCCCGTCCAGAAGGGATGGGACTCGCTGGTGACGTCGACGACGATCAGCGGGTAGGTGTTGCCGTCGGACCATTCGACCGTGCGGTCGGCGGTGACGGTGGAGCGGGTGAGGAACGCCGATCCGGTGTTCGCGTCCTGGAACACCACGGGGTGGTAGTCGGGGTGGATGCCGGGCTTCATGCTCGTCCTTCTCCTTCTGTCGGTGCGGCGTCGGCGGTCGGCGCCGGGAGGTCGTCGCACGGGTCTTCGTGGTAGTCGCCGAACGGGTCGTCCCACGTCGGCCAGGCCGCCGGGTCGGCGAACTCCTCGTCGGTGAGCAGCGCCCACTCCAGGACGCGACGAATCTCGTCGGGGTCGGCGTCGTGGGTGAGGATCACCATCGAGGTGTCGCGGTCTCCGTAGGTGTCGTCCCAGCGCAGCGCCGCCATGGCGCGCCGTTCGCCGGAGACTCGTTGCTGCTGCTCGGGAGTCATCGCGACGAGCCACGGTCCGGCGTGGGCGACGCGCAGCCCCTCCCCGGCGGACTCGATCAGCAGCGCGGTGTCGGGCTGCGTCGCGACCCAGGCCCGGCCGCGGGCCCGGACCACGCCGTCGAGGAGGACGTCGATCGCCTCGTGCAGGCGCTGCGGATGGAAGGGTCGGCGGGCACCGAACTCGAGCAGCCGGACGCCGCAGTCCTCGCCGAGCGGTGGCTCGCCGCGCAGCAGCGGCGAGTGGGCGTCGGAGACCACCCCGCGCCGCGCCCCGGCGGGTATCTGCCGGAGTAGGTGTTCGACATCGACGTCCTCGCCCCACGCGACGGGGGCATCGGGCGCGAGCCGCGCGAGCACCGCATGCAGCTTCGCCTGGTGCCAGCCGTCGGCGCCGGGCCGGACGACGAGAGCGTCGGCGAATTCGACCTGGCCCACGACGACCTGGGCGACGGTGCGGTCGTCGTCGAGTTCCTCGTCGCCGGTGGCGTCGGCGAGCCAGGTGGCAGCGTCGATGCAGGTGACGGTGGCCTCGATCCGCACGTCGTGGGCGGCGGGTCCGTCGAGCTGCCCGACGACGCCGGAGACGACGACGTGCTCGACGGCCCAGCACAGGGCCTCGGGCTCGAGCCGGGGGTCGAGCAGCAGGACGATGCGATCGACGTTGCTGCGGGCATGCAGGCGCCGCAGCAGCGGGAGCAGATCCTCGCGGAGGGTACAGGAGACGCAGCCGTGGGCGAGTTCGAGCACGTCGAGGCGGTGATCGTGCTCGGTGGTGAGGGTGCGGCGCACGACGCCCTCACCAACGTGGTCGAGGTCGTGGTGCACCACGACGGTCCCCGGACGCAGCAGGGCCCGCGCGGTCCGTTCGGTGGGTCCGCGCCGGCCGGCGACGACGATCAGCGGCGTTCTGGTGTCCACCGGAACCCCTTTCGGTAACGATTGTCATTAGCTCGAAGAGAGCGTACAGTCGCATGGGCCATTTGTCGAAAACGATTGTCGTTACGCCCTGAGGGCGCCGACAGAAGGGAGCCCGCCGTGTCGGCGCACTGCCAGGTGACCGGACGCAAGCCCGGCTTCGGGAAATCCGTCTCCCACTCCCACATCCGCACCAACCGGCGCTGGGACCCGAACATCCAGCGCAAGACCTACTACCTGCCCTCCGAGGGACGCCGCGTCACCCTGACGCTCTCCGCGAAGGGCATCAAGACCGTCGACCGCGACGGCATCGAAGCCGTCGTCGCCCGGCTCCGCGCCCGAGGAGAGAAGCTGTAGTGGCCCGCAACGAGATCCGCCCCCTCGTCAAGCTCCGCTCCACCGGCGGCACCGGCTACACGTACGTCACCCGCAAGAACCGGCGCAACGATCCCGACCGGCTCGTCCTGCGCAAGTACGATCCCGTGCTGCGCCGCCACATCGACTTCCGCGAGGAGAAGTAGGCCATGGCCAAGAAGTCGAAGATCGCGCGCAACGAACAGCGGGCGCTCGTCGTCGCCCGCTACGCGGAACGTCGCGCGGAACTGAAGGAGATCGTGCGGCGCCCGTCGAGCACCGCCGCGCAGCGCCTCGCCGCACAGACGGCCCTGCAGCGTCTGCCGCGCGACGCCAGTCCGGTACGATTGCGCAATCGAGACGCTGCGGATGGACGTCCGCGCGGCCACCTGCGGAAGTTCGGGCTCTCACGCGTGCGCGTGAGGGAACTCGCGCACCGCGGCGAGCTGCCCGGCGTCCACAAGTCGAGCTGGTGAGGAGCGAGTCATGGCAGTCAAGAGGGGCCCGTCGAAGAAGTCGCGTGCCGTGGAAGGCCGCAAGCCCAAGAAGAACCCGCTGTTCGCGGCGAAGATCGAGTACGTCGACTACAAGGACGTGAACCTGCTCCGCACGTTCATCTCCGATCGCGGCAAGATCCGCAGCCGTCGCGTGACCGGCCTGACCCCGCAGCAGCAGCGTCAGGTGGCCACCGCGGTGAAGAACGCCCGCGAGATGGCCCTGCTGCCCTTCACCACCACCAGCAAGTAGAGCTCCACTCGCGGCGAGGGCCGCGCGGGCACGTGCCCGCGCGGCCCTCGCCGCATTCGTGGACCGTCGAGTGCGCAGTTCTCGTGCCACTGCCCGGCGTGTCGCCACGAGAAGTGCACACTCGCGCGAGTTGTCCACAGGCCCCCGTGACCTCGGTTCCCTCCGGTACGGCCACCGGGCATTCTCGGCGATCATGGGGGAATTCGACGAACCGTTCCTGGGGACGCACGCCGTCCAGGCGGGCATTCTGACGCCGCATCAGCTCCGGCGATTCCGGCGCGTCCATCGGAATGTGTACATCCACCGGGACGCGGCCGTCACACCGAGCGGCCGCGCGCGAGCGGCATGGCTCTGGGCAGGGGGCGACGGAGTGCTGGCCGGCTACTCGGCTGCGGCCCTGTTCGGCAGCCGGTGGATCGATGCGACCGCGCCCGCGGAGCTGATCCGGCGCGGTAGCCGCCGGGGCACCGCAGGGGTCGTCGTGCACGCCGGGACGCTCCCCGACGACGAGGTGTGCGAGTTGGCAGACATGCGAGTGACGTCACCGGCTCGCACCGCGTTCGACCTCGGCCGTCGCCTCGCCCTGGATGCCGCGGTCGAACAGCTCGACGCACTGTGTCGTGCCACTCGCTCCGATCCTGCGTGTGTCGCCGAACTGGCCGATCGGCACAGCGGCGCCCGTGGCGTGCGGCGGTTGCGGGAGGCCCTGGCGCTGGTGGACCCAGGAGCCGAGTCGCTTCCGGAAACGCGGGTGCGGCTGCTTCTCGTGCGCGGCGGCCTCCCCCGCCCCAGCACCCAGGTCCCGGTCGTAGGGGTGGACGGACGCATTCTGGGCTGGGCCGACCTGGGCTGGAAGCAATGGCGCACCGTCGTCGAGTACGACGGCATCCATCACTGGACGGACGAGCGCCAGCGCACCAAGGACATCGAACGATACGAGGCCTTCGCGGCGCTGGGCTGGTCCGTCGTCCGCGTCAACTCCGAGCAGCTTCGCCTGCGCCCCGCGTCGATCGTGGCACGCGTGCGGGCGCGACTTCGATCGGCGGGCGCGCCGGTCTGACCGCCGAGTGCGCACTTCTCGTGCCACTGCCCGGCGTGTCGCCACGAGAAGTGCGCGCTCACGGGACTTGACCTCACGGGGCGGCGGACGCCCGCAGGGCGGGCGCGGCGGGCCGACGCAGGGCGTGCGCGACGTCGTCGAGCCGGACCGGTGCCGCGACGAGCTCGTCCCACGGGTACGTACCCGCGGTGCGGGTCAGGAAGGCCACGGCACGACGCAGGTGGGCGGGCTCGTAGTTGTGGACTCCGGTGACGGTGAGCCACCCGCGCACGACGGCCTCGGGGTCGAGGGATACCGAAGGGCCGGGCGTCACGGATCCCGCCAGGACGAGGCGGCCGCCGACGTCGAGCCGGTGCAGGCACTCCCCCACCGCGACGACGGATCCCGAGAAGTCGAGCGCGACGTCGACGGAGCCGCCTTCGTCGCCGACGCCCCCGAACCGCTCGGCGACCGCGACCCGCTCCGCGTCCGGGTCGGCGACGCGCACATCGGCGCCGGCCTCCGCGCACAACGCGGTCGCGGTGACCCCGAGCATGCCCGCGCCGCACACCAGGACCCGCCGTCCGGCGACGTCACCGGCCGCCTCGACGGCGGCGACCGCCGTCGCCGTCGCACATGCCGCCGGGGCCGCGACGACGTCCGGCACCGTGTCCGGCACCCGGACCACGCCCACTCCGGCCGGCAGCACGATGTGCCGGGCGTAGGTGCCGGACAACCCCCAGGCGCCGTCGAAAGGTTCATGACCCACCTTGCGCAGGGTCCGGCACTTGGCGGTCCGGCCGGACCCGCACCTGTCGCACGCACCGCACGAGGCCGTGACGGTCCACACGACCCGCGTGCCGACGACGGTCCCCGCACCGGGTCCGGCCGCGACGACCTCGCCGACGGCCTCGTGTCCGAGCACCGACGGCTGTGGCCCGGGCCGTCGTCCGGCGACGGTGTGCAGGTCGCTGCCGCACACCGTCGCGAGCCGGATCCGTACCAGCAGTTCCCGGTCACCGAGGCGCGGGACGGGCACGTCGCGCACGTCGACGCCGGTGCCCGTCCACACGGCCGCGCGCGTCAGACCACCAGCGACCGGATCCATCCCGACACCCTTTCGATCAGGTAGACGACGGCGAACACGACGAGCACGATCGCTCCGGCGAACTCGAAGTTCAGGGTCCGGATCGCCTCGAAGAGCAGGAAGCCGACGCCGCCGGCGCCGACGATGCCGAGCACCGTCGAGGTGCGGATGTTGACGTCGAGCAGGTAGAGGCTCGAGCCGATCACGGACGGCACCGCCTGCGGAATCACCGCCGCGAACAACGTCTTCCACCAACCGCAGCCCACGGCCCGCGCCGCCTCGACGGGACCGGGGTCGATCTCCTCGACGGCGTCCGCCACGAGCTTGCCGAGGAATCCCACGGATCCGAGAGCGAGCGCGCACGCCCCGGCGACGGGGCCGAGTCCGATCGCGGCGACGAAGATCACCGCGAGGATCAGTTCGGGCACCGCGCGGACGAACAGGATCACCGAGCGCGCCGACCAGTACACGGCCGGATGCGGGGACACGTTGCGGGCGGCGAGTATCCCGAACGGCAGCGAGAGCACGATGCCGGCGGCCGTGGCGACCGCACCGATCGCGAGGGTTTGGAGCACGGCGTCGACCAGCTTGCCGCCGACCGCGGTGAAGTCCGGCGGGAGCAGACGGGTGAACACCTCGAGCGAGGGGCCGATCCACGTGAGCAGCGCGCGCGGGTCGATACGCAGGCTGATCAGCGCACCGACGGTGGCGGCGGCGACCGCGCCGGAGAAGATGAGTCGCGCGGCCTTCTCGCGGCGCGGATCCGGATCGGTGGGTGCCAGCAGGGTCCGCCGGACGAGGACCGCGAGCACCTCCATCGCGGCGATGATCGCGAGGATCACGCACACGATGCCCAGCGCCCGCGGATACACCAGACCGCGCAGGGCGTCCTGGAGCGCGAACCCGATGCCGCCGGCGCCGACGAATCCGAGCACGACGGAGGTACGCAGGTTGATGTCGATGCGGTAGACGAACGTCCCCAGCCAGGCGGGAACCACCTGGGGCAACACGGCATTGATCATCTCGCGGACGTACCCGGCCCCCGTGCTGCGGACCGCCTCCCGGGGCCCGGGCTCGGTCTGCTCGACGGCGTCGGCGAACAGCTTGCCGAGCATGCCGATGGAGTGCAGGGCGAGCGCGAGCACGCCGGGTAGGACGCCGATCCCGAGGGCGCGGACGAACAGCACCGCGAACAGCAGGTCCGGCACCGCCCGGCAGAAGGTGATCATCGCGCGCGCCACCGTGTACACGGCGGGGTGCGGGGTGGTGTTGCGGGCGGCCAGGAAGGCCAGCGGCACCGACGCGACGGTCGCGAGCACCGTGCCGAGCACCGCCATCAGCAGGGTGTCGAGGGCGAGCTTCCAGATCCGGCCCGGATCGTCAAGGGTGGGGGGGCAGCATGCGGCCGAGCAGGCCGGCGACGTCGTCGAGCCCGTCGAGCAGCGCCGCGGGGGCGAAGTCGATGTAGCGGGCGGAGGCCAGGACGGCGAGGAACGCGACAGCCCCGCACGTCCCCAGCAGACGCCGGCGGCGGACGGCCGACCCCGGCAGGTGCCGCCCGACGCGGTCGGGCGGCGCGGGCGCGAGGGCGGTGCTCACGACGGTCCCGTCGGCGCCGAGGCCGGCTGGGCGGCCGGGTCGACCCGTCGATAGATGTCCATGGCGTCGGCCCGGCTCAGTTCCACGGCGGGCCGGTCGAGCACCTTCCGCCCGCCGCGCAGGCCGACGATCCGATGGGCCCAGCCCAGCGCAAGGTCCACCTGGTGCAGGGTGCACACGACGGTGAGCGTGTCCTCCATGCACACCCGGAAGAGCAGGTCCATCACCACCCCGGCGTTCTCGGGGTCGAGGGACGCGACCGGTTCGTCGGCGAGCAGGACGGTGGGGCGCTGCATCAGCGTCCGCGCGATCGCGACTCGCTGCTGCTGCCCACCGGAGAGGGTGTCGGCGCGACGGTCCGCGAGGTCGGCCAACCCGACGCGGTCGAGATGGGCGAGGGCCTCGGTGCGCATCCGCCTCGGGTACGTCGCGGCGCCGTAGCGGGGAACGCGCAGCCGTCCGAGTCCGCCGACGAGGACGTTCTCGAGGCAGCTGAGCCGGCCGACGAGGTTGAAGTGCTGGAAGACGAACCCCACGTCCCGGCGCAGGTTGCGTAGCTCGGCGCGCGACGCCAGATCGACGCGGGTGCCGGCCACCTCCACGGCCCCGTCGGTGACTCTGTGCAGGCCGTTGAGGCAGCGCAGCAGCGTCGACTTGCCGGAGCCGGACAGGCCCAGCAGCACGACGAGTTCGCTGCGGTGCACGGCGAGGTCGACACCGTCGAGAGCCACGGTGCCGCCGAACTTCTTCGTGACGCGACGGGCGGAGACGACGACGTCGTCGCCCGCGACGGTCGGGGCGTCGTCGCCCACGACGGTGTGATCGCTGTTCAATTCAGCCCTTGCACTTGTCGGATTCGGTCAGGGCGCACACCTCGCGCACGCCCTCGTAGTCGGCGTCGGTCGCGGGGACGACGCCCCATGCCCGTTCGTCGGTGATACGGCACTCGCCCTCGCACAGTCCTGCGGCGCGCATGTGATCGGCGTTGGCCTTGTCGACGAAGATCGCGCGGAGCCGGTCGACGACGTCGGCACCGAGCGAGTTGCTCGCCACGAACAGCGAGCCGGCGATCGTCTCGGACTCCCAGACCTTCTTCAGTTCGCCTTCCTCCAGGTCACCGCTGGCGATCATGGTCTCGTCGACCATGGTGTCGAAGGCGAAGCCCGCATCGCAGTCGCCGGCGGCGATCGCGAGGGCCGACGCGTCGTGGCCGCCCGCGTAGACCGGGTTCACACCGGCGGCGACGGCCTGCTCGGTGCCGGATTCGACGACGCCGGCCTCGATGAGTCCCGCGGAGGGGTACAGGAATCCGGACGTGGAGCCCGGATCCACGAAGCACACGTCCTTGCCGGCGAAGTCGTCGATGCCGTCGATCTCGGTGTTGTCGGAGCGGGTGAGGCCGTAGGACCGGTAACCCGGCTCTCCGCCGGGTTCCTGGACGACGGCGCCGAGCGGGCTGACGGCGGCGCCGTTGACGCCGGCCACGACGTAGGCGAACGGACCGAAGAAGGCGAGGTCGACGTTGTCGGCGATGATGCCCTCGACCACGCCGGCGTAGTCGGAGGCCTGCACGAACTCGACCTCGGCGCCGGTCTCGCGCTCGAGGAGCGCGAGGAGCGGATCGTAACTGGCCTGCAGATCCGCCGAGTTCTCCGCGGGAATCGCGGCCAGGGTGAGCTTCTCGGGGAAGCCCTGAGCATTGACGGCGTCGGGATCGGAGCCGCCGCAGGCGGTGAGGGTGAGAGCGAGGCCGGTCGCGAGCGCGGTCGCGGCGACCGTGCGGCGGGAGAAGTACGGGTGCATGTCGGGAGTCCTCGGGGTCGGAGGTGTCGGTCAGGACTGCAGGAGCAGATCGGGCAGGTCGGCGACGGAACCGACGATGTGGGTGGCCCCGGCGTCACGCAGCGTCTGTTCGTCGTGGGCGCCGGTGCGGGTGCCGACGACGACGGAGGCGCCGGCGCGGCGCCCGGAGAGAATGTCGCCCACGGTGTCGCCGACCACGGCGACCTCGCGCACGTCGTCGATCTCGGCGCGCAGCAGCGCGGTGAGCACCAGGTCGGGGTACGGCCGGCCGCGACCGGCGTCGGACGGTGCGAGGGTGAGGTCGGCGAGGTCCTGCCAGCCGAGCGCCGAAAGCAGCCGGTCCTGGGTGGCGCGGCTGAAGCCGGTGGTGAGCGCCACGACGAGCCCGGCGTCGCGCAGCCGGGTGATCGCGTCCGCGGCTCCGGGGATCGGCTCGACCTCGCCGGCGTCGACGAAGTCGTCGTAGGCACGTTCGAAGGCGGCGTTGGCGGCGCGGGCGCGCTCCTCGGAGCCGAACAGGGACCGGAAGACGACGATCTTGGACCGGCCCATCGTGTCGAGTACGTAGCGCCGGGCGGCGTCGCGTTCGGGTCCGTCGGTGGGCAGTCCGACGCTGGTGGCGGCCGCGTCGAAGGCGCGCAGGACGAGGCCACCGTCGGCGACGGTGGTGCCGGCCATGTCGAGCACGGCCAGTCGGATGACAGTCATCGGTACTCCGGAATGGTTGCGAGAGAGGATGTTCAGAGACTCAGGAGGTCGGCGGTGCACTCACCGAGGTAGGGGCCGAGGGTCATGCCGCGGCCGCCCGGTCCGGCGATGATCCAGACGTCGTCGTCGACGCGGGCACGGTGGACGAGTTCGGTGGGATCGAGGCACTGGCTGTAGACCCCGGCCCACCGGCGCACCACGGGCGGGAGCCGGCGTCCGAGCAGCTCCTCGGTGACGGTGACGAGGTGCTCGTACGGGGCCTCGTCGACGTCGAACGCGAACGGTTCGTCGTACTCGTGCGTGTCGCCGAGGGTGAGCCCGCCGTCGAGGCGCTGCACGCACAGCAACTGCATGCGGTGCTGCTCGGCGGTGAGCGCCTGCGGTTCGCGCGCCTTCAGCTCGTCCAGCGCGGCCCCGGCGAATCCCGGGTAGTAGCGCAGGCTGTCGCCGTCGGCGACGGACGTGGTGAGCTTTTCGCCCAGCGGTGCGGTCTGCATCATCTGCAGGCGCACGCGGCGCAGGGGCAGGTCGCCGCCGAGTTCGCGGGCGAGACCGGACAGGGTCGCCCCGGGGCACACGAGCACGAGGTCGGTCTCGTGGACGGTGCCGTGGTCGTCGCGCACCTGCACCGTGCCGTGGGCGGTGCGGGTCACGCTGCGGGCCTCGGTCTCCGGCCGGAAGCGGTACCGCCCGGAGGTGGCGAGGTGCCACCGGATCGCGGGCAGGGCGACGCGGGATTCGACGGCGGCGTCGGTGCTGCAGTGCAGGCCGGCGGCGAACTTGCCCCGGAGGGCGGGGTTGAGCCGGCGGATCGCTTCGGCCTCGAGCAGGGTGAAACCCCGGTCGCGGGCGTCGGCGCGGTCGGCGGCCGCCCGGGCGACGACCACCTCGGCGTCGCTGCGGAGAAGGGTGATCGAACCGTTCTCCCGGAAACCGATGCCGGGGACGCGGGCGCCGAGGTCGGCCCACAGCTCGCGGGAGCGCAGGGTGGCGGCCAGTTCGTCCTCGGTGCGCCCGGAGACCCACACGAGGCCGAAGTTGCGGACGGTGGCGCCCCGGGCTTCCGGCTCGCGTTCGAGGTGGACGACGTCGTGTCCGCGGCGGACGGCGGCGTCGGCGTGGGCGGTGCCCAGGATGCCGCCGCCGATGATCAGGACTCGCATGACCCGAGCCTGAGTGATGGTCTAGACCAATAATGGGACGGCAGGCGAACGCCCGGTGAACAATTGGTATAGACCAGAATCCGGTACGATTCGACCGTGCCAGAAACCGCTCGCGAGACCCGGGTCCCCAAGCACCAGATCGTGCGGCATCAGGTCACCGCCCTGCTCGACGAGCTCTCCGTCGGCGACCCGGTGCCCTCCGAGCGTGAACTCGCCAGCCGGTTCGACGTGGCCCGGGAAACCGTCCGCCAGGCGCTGCGCGAGCTCCTCGTCGACGGCCGCATCGAACGCCGCGGCCGGGGCACCGTCGTCGCGAAGCCCAAGATCCTGCAACCGCTGATCATCGGTTCCTACACCGAGGCGGCCCTCGCGGAGGGCCGGAGCGCGGGACGCATCCTCGTCGGCTGGACCGACCTCGCCGCCGACCCCGACCTCGCCGCGGTCCTCGCGATCGCCGTCGGCGATCCCGTCCTCGAACTCGAACGCGTCCTGCTCACCGACGGCGTCCGCGTCGGACTGGAACGGACCCGCCTGCCCGCCGCCCGCTTCCCGGGACTCGCCGACAGCTTCGACGCCACGTCGTCGCTGTACGCGGCGATCCGCGCACGCGGCATCACCTTCGCGCGCGCGGTCGAGTACATCGAGACCACCCTGCCCGACGCACGCGAGGCGGCGCTCCTCGACGCCGACATCCGCACGCCCATGCTCCTGCTCAACCGCGTTTCCTACGATCGGCACGAGGCACCGATCGAGCAGCGGCGCTCGCTCTACCGTGGGGACCGGATGACGTTCGTCGCCACGGTGACGCCCTGAGCCGTTCCCGGGGCCCGGCAGACCTCACGAACCGTCGTCGCCCCAGACGCCGAGATGCTGCAGGACCAGTTCCTGCCGCCGTACGAGCCGCTCCGAGAGCGTCCAGTCCGCGTGCTGATACCGCGGATGCTGGGCCAGCGCGATGACGTTGGCCGGGGGATGAACAATCGGGTCGGTCGGCATTTTTTCAGCATCGCAGATTCCCGGCCCCGGTGCCCGGTCGGCGTCCGTTCGCGGCGTCTCACCGGACGGGGCGACAAGGGCGGGATGTGCCCCGTGCCGTTACCGCCGGTAAGGTTCTCGGTCTGGCGTGCAGCGCCTGCATATCGTGTGCTTTCGAAGGGTTGTGTCGGTGTCGGGCGTGATCGCGGGATTCAGCGTCATCTTCGTGATCATCGCGATCGGATTCGTACTCGGCCGGACGGGCACGCTCGGACCCGAGGCCCAGTTCGTGCTCAGCCGGATGGTGTTCTTCGTCGCCACCCCCGCGCTGCTGTTCGACTCGCTGGCCACCTCCGACCTGTCGGTGATCTTCTCCCCCACCCTGTACGTCGCCGCAGCCACCGCGTTCGCCGTCGCCGCGCTCTACCTCGTCGTCGCGAAGCTGTGGCTGCGCCGGCCCCTGCCGGAGCTGACGATCGGCGCGCTTGCCGCCTCGTACGTCAACTCCGCCAATCTCGGCATTCCGATCGCTGTGTTCGTCCTCGGCGACGCCTCGTTCGTCGCGCCGCTGCTGCTGTTCCAGATCGTGCTGTTCTCCCCCATCGCCTTGACGATGCTGGACCTGTCGACGATGCGCCCCGGCGCGTCACGACGGGAGACGATCACCGCCCCGTTCAAGAACCCGATCGTGCTGGCGGGCGCGGCCGGACTCGCCGTCGCCGTCGCCGGCTGGACGCCGCCTGCCGCGCTGATGCAGCCGTTCCACCTCCTCGGTGGCGCCTCCGTACCGGGTGCCCTGCTCGCATTCGGCCTGTCGCTCCAGGGGGTGCGGGTGCTCGAGAAGGGCACCAGCCCGCGCCGCGACGTCGCGCTCGCATCGGTGCTCAAGATCGTGGTGCAGCCCGTCCTCGCCTACGTCATGGCCCGGCACCTGATGGGCCTGGACGGGCACGAACTCTTCGCGATCGTCGTGGTGGCGACGCTGCCGACCGCACAGAACGTGTTCGTCTACGCGAGCCGCTACGGCCGCGGCATGGTGCTCGCCCGCGACGCCGCGCTGGTCACCACCCTCGCCTCGATCCCCGCGATCGGCGTCGTCGCCGCGCTCCTCGCATGACGGGCGCGGCTAGGTTGAGAGCCATGCGATTGCCGGTGCTCGCCGTGTGCTGCGTCCTGGCCGGCGCGTGCGGTCCGGGCGGCGCCGACGTCCCCGCCCTACCGGAGGAACCGACACCGGTGGGGGCGACGGTCTTCACCGCCCGCGACGACCTCGTCGAGCCGCACCCGATCCCCCTGCGCTCGTGGACCCGAGTGGACGACGACCGCATCGCCGTCCACTTCGAGACCGGCACACCCGCGTGTTTCGGAGTCGACGCCACCGTCGGCGAGTCCGACTCCGCCGTGACGGTGGCGTTGCGTGGCGGCACCCTGCCGGAGGCGGTGGACCGGGCGTGCATCATGATCGCCGTCACCGGTGTGCTCGAGCTGACGCTGCAGGCACCGCTGGCCGACCGGATCGTGACGGCCGGCTGACCGATGTCCCGCATCCCCCGGCACTGGCTGCTGCTCCTGTGCACGGCGACGGCGCTGCTGCATGCGACGTTCCAGTCGGTGCGCGTCCTCGTCTCCTACCGCGTGCTCGCCCTCGGCGGCGACGCGGCCGTGATCGGCGTGGTGACGGCCCTGTTCGCCCTCGTCCCGCTGGTCCTGGCGGTGCAGCTGGGCCGGGCCGTCGACCGCCGGCACGCGGCGGGGATTCTCCGGGGCGGTGTCGTGGTGTCGGTGGCCGGTGCGCTGATCATCGCGGTCAGCCCGGACCTGTGGGTCCTCGGCCTCGGCAACACCGTCCTGGGTCTCGGTCAGCTTCTGGTGACGGTGTCCGGACAGGCGTTCGTGTCGATCCTGTCGCCACCGGGTGAACTCGACCGCGGCTTCGCGGGCATCACCCTGGGAGTGTCGGTGGGTCAGGCGATCGGGGTGCCGCTCGCCGGCGTGATCGCCGCGGCGAGCAACGGGGACACCGTCGAGACCACCCCGGCGTTGCTGGTGATGACGGTCCTCGCCGCGGCAGCCCTGCCGTTCGTCGTCGGCCTGCGCGAACCGCCCGGCTCCGGTCGCGCCCCGGGCGACGCGCCACCGCAGTCGGTGCGGTCGATGCTGGGCACGCGCGGGATGAAGCCCGCGATGTTCTCGAGCCTCGTCGTGCTGGCGTCCGTCGACATCGTGGTCGCGTACCTGCCGCTGCTCGGGGAGGAGTTCGGCTTCGGGGTGCTGTTGGTGTCGGCCCTGCTCACCGCCCGCACCGTCGCGTCGATCGTCTCGCGTGCGGTGCTGCCGTGGGCACTGCGGACGATTCCGCGGCGACGTCTGCTGCTGTCGGCGACGGCGTGCACGGCCCTGCCCGTCGCGGCGCTGCCGTTCCTGCCGAACCCGTGGGCGCTGGGGATACTCCTGGCGATCTGCGGTGCCTTCTGGGGGTTCGGGCAGCCACTGACCATGACGTGGGTCGTCGAGCTGGTGGCACCGGCGGACCGGGCGTCGGCGCTGGCCGTGCGCCTCACCGGCAACCGTCTCGGCCAGGTGTCGGTGCCGTTGGCAGCCGGCGCGATCGCCGGCATCGCCGGCACGGCGTCGGTGTTCCTGGTGACCGCGGGACTGCTCTCGACCGCCGCGGTGAGCACCTGGCGGGCGCTGCGCCGGTAGCCCGTGCGCGTTTCCGGTAGTTCCCGCTACCAGAATCGCGCACGGGGTGGGTCAGCGGCGGCGCAGCCGCACGTAGTCGCCTACGACGGCGGCCCCGAGGCCGTCGACGTCCGGCGCGACGACCCGGCCACCGACCCGGCGGGCCATCCGGTCGACGATCCGCGCCAGCCCGGGATCGTCGCCGAGCCGGAAGATCGTCACGTGCGCCCCGACGCGGGCGAGATGGTCGAGCTCACGGACCGTCATGCCGAGCGTGCGGGCGCTGGGCGGATAGTCGAACGCCGCGTAGCCGTCCGCCTCGAGATGCGCGGTGGGCTCACCGTCGGTGACCACCAGCACCACCGGCTGGGCATTGGAATGCCGGCGCAGGTGCCGGCCGGCCAGCATCAGCGCGTGGTGCAGGTTCGTGCCCTGCTCGTACACCCCGTCCAGCCCGGCGAGTTCGGAGGCGGTGACGACGCGGGCGTGCCGGCCGAACGCGATCAGCTGCAGCGCGTCGCCGCGGAACCGGGTCGAGACCAGGTGGTTGAGGGCCAGGGCCGTGCGCTTCATCGGCACCCACCGGCCGTCCATCACCATCGAGAACGACGTGTCCACCAGCAGCGCCACCGCCGCCTGGGTGCGCTGCTCGGTCTCGACGACCTCGACGTCGGTGACATCCATCCGCACCGGGATCCGCGCGGGGGCGCGCAGGGTCGCGTTGGTGAGGGTGCGCACCACGTCCCACGGCTCGGTGTCGCCGAACTCCCACGGGCGCGACGCCCCGGTGGGCTCACCGGTGGCCCCCGCCCGGCGGGTCTCGCGCTGCCCGCCCCGGGTGGACAGCTGGTCCATGACGTCGCGCAGCGCGGTCCGGCCGAGTTCGCGCATCGCCTTGGGCGACAGGCGCCAGTGCCCGTCGGCGCCCCGGTCGAAGAACCCCTGCCGCTGCAGTTCCTTCTCGAGCTGGGCGAGCGTGCGCGCATCGGCCGCGGCGTCGTCGCCGAGCTGGCGGGCCAGCGCGTCGAGGTCGATGTCGTCGAGGGAGGCGCCGGCGTACTGCTGGGAGAGCTGCTCGGCGAGTGCGTCGAGTTCGGCGACGTCCTGCAGCGCCCCCGTCGCTTCGCCCAGGCCCATTCCCCGGTCCCCTCGGAACCGCTCCGACCCGGTCCAGTCCTCCCCCGGGCGGGCGGCACGCAGGTGCGAGTCGAGACGGTCGAGCTGCGACATCAGGCTCGGCGAACCGAACGCCTGCTGAGCGAGGGCGTCGAGCTCGTCGCGCTGTTCCTGGCTGAGCGAGTTGCGCAGGCGCTGCGCCGCCGCCGCGCGCTGGGCCAGCGAGTCGAGCAGTTCCTCCACGTTGCCGGGATTCTCCGGGAAGAAGTCGCCGTGTTCGGCCATGAACCGCTCGAAGTCCTCCTGGGTGTCCTCCCCGCGGGAATGCTTGTCCAGCAGATCGTTCAGATCCTCGAGCATGCGGTTCACGCGCTCACGGTCCTCGTCGGTGGCACCTTCGAGGGCCTGCTTCATCCCGGCGAACCGCTGGTCGAGCACCTCGCGGCCCAGCAGGTCACGGATCTTCTCGTAGTCCTCCCGGGCCTGCGGGCTGCGCCAGTCGTAGTCGGCGAGCTCCTGCACGGCCTGCGCGGTGGAGGCGGGCAGTTCCTCGATCCGCATCTCCGCGAACCGGGCGTCGTCGTCGAGTGCGCGTGCGAGGGCCTTGCGTTCCTCGAGGACGGCCCGGTCGAGCAGCTCACGCACCTCGCGCAGCGTGCCGTCGAGGTTCGTCCGGTCCAGCAGCTCCCGCCGACGCCGATTCGCCTGCGCCGCAAGGCGGTCCAGCCCGCGCATCGAGCCGTGACCGCGGCGCAGCAGTTCCCGCAGCGCACGTCGCGGCGAACTGCCGGCCAGCACGTCCTCGCCGATCGCGGCGAGGGCCTCACGCAGATCCACCGGCGGGGCGAGGGGGTCGCCGCCGTCGTAGGGCCCGTACCGCGCGCCCCGGCTCATCAGGAGTACACCGCGGCGCCGTCGTCGTCGGCGTGCTTGGCGATCCGCCGCGCGAGGTAGAGGCCCTCGAGCGCGAGTTCGGCGGCGGCAGCCCGCGTTCCGATGTCCTCCGCGCCGAGCCGCTCGGCGACGACGTCGAGGACGGGCAGGTCGGGCAGTTCGTCCAGCAGCGCCTTGGCGGTGATCCGTTCCCCGGTCACCACCGGCTGTCCCTGCTCGACGGCGGTGACGAGCGGGCCGAGGTTCACCCCGGCGAGCCGGGTGCGGGCGGCGTCCGCGGTGGCCCGCCTCAGGAGGTGATCGAGGACCTCGAATTCCCTTCCCTCCTCGCCGGATTCGAACTCGACCTTGCCCCGCAGCACCTCCACGACGGTGCCGAGGTCGACGGGACGTGCGACGGGGTCGGCCTCGCCGAGCACGGCGCCGCGACGCATCGCCGCGGCGGCGACGGTCTCGGCGCCGGCGACGGCGAAGCGCGCCGACACACCGGAACGCTGGTCCACCGAGGTGGATTCACGCAGCAGGCGGGTGAAGCGGGCGAGGATCTCGAGCAGGAAGTCCGGGACCCGGGCCTGCAGCTGCGCCTCCTGCTCGATGACGGCGATCTCGTCGTCGAGCTGCGTCGGGTAGTGGGTGCGGATCTCGGCGCCGAACCGGTCCTTGAGCGGGGTGATGATCCGGCCGCGGTTGGTGTAGTCCTCCGGATTGGCGCTGGCGACGAGCAGGACGTCGAGCGGGAGCCGCAGCGTGTACCCGCGCACCTGGATGTCGCGTTCCTCCATGACGTTGAGCAGCGAGACCTGGATGCGCTCGGCGAGGTCTGGCAGCTCGTTGACGGCGACGATGCCGCGGTGGGCGCGCGGCACGAGACCGAAGTGGATGGTCTCGGGGTCGCCGAGGCTGCGGCCCTCGGCGACCTTGACGGGGTCGACGTCGCCGACCAGGTCGGCGACGGAGGTGTCGGGGGTGGCGAGTTTCTCGGCGTAGCGTTCGCTGCGGTGCCGCCAGGCGACGGGCAGGTCGTCGCCGAGTTCGGCGGCGCGGCGGATCGAGGCGGGGGTGATCGGGTCGTAGGGGTGCTCGCCGAGTTCGGAACCGGCGATAACCGGTGTCCACTCGTCGAGCAGCAGCGGCAGGGTGCGCAGCAACCGGGTCTTGCCCTGCCCGCGTTCACCGAGCAGCACCACGTCGTGGCCCGCGAGCAGCGCACGTTCGAGTTGCGGAACGACGGTGTCGTCGAATCCGACGATGCCCGGCCACGGGTCGAGGCCGTCGCGCAGGGCGGCGAGCAGGTTCTGCCGGATCTCGTCCTTGACGGAGCGGTGCTCGTGTCCCGAGGCACGCAGCTCTCCGACGGTGGACGGCCTGAGTGTGGGTGACGTCACCCCTCCCAAGGTACGAGCGTTCGGTGATTTCGGCACCTGCAGCCGCGGCGGTGCCCCACCCGGAACCGGCGCCGTACCGGCAGCTCTTCCCGGATCGGGCCGTGCCGGAGCGCGCTGTCGGCACCGATCCCTAGACTCCCGCCATGGACACCTGGCTCCTCGCGGCACTGCTGGGCATCGGGCTGGCCGCCGCCACCGGCCTGCGCACCTTTCTCCCGCTGCTGATGCTCGGCACCGCAGTGCACTTCGGCCTGTTCGGAATCGCGCTCAACGAGTCGATGCAGTGGGTCGGGTCGACGGGCGCGCTCGTCGCCCTGGCGATCGCCACCGTCGTCGAGGTCGGCGCCGACCTCGTCCCCTTCGTCGACAACGTCCTCTCGGCCGTCGCGACCGTCGTGCGGCCCGTCGCGGGCGCGCTGGCCGCCTGGGCGGCGTTCGCCGATCTCGACCCGGCGATGGCCGCTCTCGCCGGCATCGTCGTCGGCGCCCCGACCGCGATGGCGGTGAGCACTGTGCAGACCGGCACCCGCGCGGCGAGCACGGTCACCACCGCGGGACTCGGCAACCCGGCGCTGTCGCTGCTCGACGACCTGCTGTCGTTCGTCACGTCGCTGATCGCGCTCGTCGTCCCGCTGCTCGTCGTGCCCCTGCTCGCGGGCTTCGTGTGGGCCGTCCACCGCGGGTATCGACGGCTGAGCCGCCTGCGGACGGTCTGACCGGTTCTGATAGACACGACGCATGGCGGACACCGACATCTCCTTCTCCAGCGGCGACGTGACCCTGCACGGCAGCCTGCGCGTGCCCGCCGCGAGCGACGGAAACGTCCCCGCCGTGCTGCTGCTCGCCGGCAGCGGTCCCACCGATCGCAACGGCGACAGTGCGCTGCTGCCCGGCCCGATCGGCACGCTGCGCCACCTCGCCGACGTGCTCGAGCGCAACGGCTTCGCGAGCCTGCGCTACGACAAGCTCGGCAGCGGTGTGACCGGCCTCGGCCCGTACGACGTCGCCGACGTCGCCGACCTCGGGTTCTCCACGTTCATCGACGCCGCCACGGACGGCCTCCGGTTCCTCGCCGCGCAGCCGGGCATCGACGCCGAGCGGCTCTACGTGGTCGGGCACAGCGAGGGCGCCCTCATCGCCCTCACCCTCGCCGACGCCGGTGCCCCGGTCGCAGGCATCGCGCTGCTCGAGCCCTTGGCCGTGCGGCTGCTGGACTTGCTCACCGCCCAGATCGACGCCCAGCTCGACGCGGTCGTCGACGCCGGTCAGCTCCCGATCCAGGTCGCCGACGAACTGCGCCTGGCCCTCGCCGGCGCCGTGGAATCGCTGCGCGCCGACGGCACCCTCAGCGACACCCTGCCCGAGCCGCTGCGCAACGCCGGTCTGGTCTCGGCCAACGCCAAGGCCCTTGCCGAGGAGGACGCGCTCGATCCGCGGATGCTCGCGGCTCAGCTCGAGGGCGGGCTGCCGGTGCTGACCAGCGTCTCGGCGAAGGACATCCAGGTGCGGGTCGAGGACGTCGACGCCCTCGACTCGGCGCTCGTGCACACGAACCTGACGTCCCTGCGCCTGCACCGGTCCAACCACGTGCTCAAGGACATCGGCGACCAGCAGTCCACCGGTGCCGACTACATCGCCGATCTGCCCTTCTCCGACGAGTTCACCCGCGGTTTCGAGGCGTGGCTCGCCAAGCTCTGACCCCTCGCCCGAGACGGGCGGAACACAAGAGATGTCAGATTCGCTTTACTCGGGTATGGTGTCCGGTTAACCCGTAGGAACACACGAGAAAGGTACGGTCCGATGCGAGACGACAAGGTCATCGCGGCGAAGTCGATGCGCGTTGCCGTACCCAGCTGGTGCCGACACACCTACGCGTACTTCCACTTCGCCAAGTGGCGACCCCGGGAATGAGTCGACGACTCGACCGATTCCTTCTCGGGCACCCGGGCACATCGCCTCGGGTGCCCTTTCTTTTCCCCGCATACCGATCTTGTCCAGTAAGAGGAGAACACGATGAAACTGCGACTCGGCGCCACCGGCGCCGTCCCCAAGGACCTGCCCGACGATCTCACCGGTCACGCGATCACGATCGACCTGAGCCACGTCGGCACCGAACAGGCTGCGGCCGCTGCGGACCTCATCCGCGAACTGCTCGACCGCGGCGCCGCCCGGCTGGTCATCTCCGACGCCCGCGACGCCGCGCCGCGGACGGTGACCCGCCCGGCGACCGGGCACCCGCACGCAGCCTGACCGGCGCGTGCGGGCGGCCGGCGTCGCTCAGTGCGCGAAGTGGCGTGCGCCGGTGAGGTACAGGGTCACGCCGGCCTCGCGAGCGGCCTCGATGACCTCGTTGTCGCGCACCGAACCGCCCGGCTGCACGACGGCCCGGACACCGGCCTCGGTGAGCACCTGCAGGCCGTCCGCGAACGGGAAGAACGCGTCGGATGCGGCGACGGATCCGACGACCCGGTCCCCGGCGCGGGAGACCGCGAGCCGGGCGGAGTCCACGCGATTGACCTGCCCCATGCCGACACCGACGGTGGCGCCGCCCGCGGCGAGCAGGATCGCGTTGGACTTCACGGCCCGGCAGGCACGCCACGCGAACTCGAGATCCGCGAGGGTCTCGGCGTCGGCGGCCTCGCCGCAGGCCAGCTCCCAGTTCGCGGCCGAATCGCCCGGCGCGGTGAGGGTGTCGCGCTCCTGCAGCAGCATTCCGCCGGAGATCTGCCGCAGTTCGATCTGCGCCGCCTGCGGCGAGTCGGCCCGCAGAATGCGGATGTTCTTCTTGCGGCTGAGCACCTCGACCGCGCCGTCCGCGTAGCCGGGGGCGATGATCACCTCGGTGAAGATCTCGGCGACCTGCTCGGCCATCGCCACGCTCACTTCACGGTTGACGGCGATCACGCCGCCGAACGCACTCACCGGATCGCACTCGTGTGCCTTGCGGTGCGCCTCGGCGACGGACTCCGCGACCGCGATCCCACACGGGTTGGCGTGCTTGATGATCGCGACGCACGGCCGGTCGTGGTCGTGTGCGGCGCGCCAGGCCGCGTCGGCGTCCTGATAGTTGTTGTACGACATCTCCTTGCCGTGGAACTGCTCGGCCCGCGCCAGACCCGGCTCGCCCGCCTCGTTCACGTACAGCGCCGCCGCCTGGTGCGGGTTCTCGCCGTAGCGCAGCACGGCCGCGCGCTCCCACGTCGCACCGGCCCACGCCGGGAACTGCTCGGCGGTGTCGGACTCCCCGGCGGCGTAGCCGGCGTTCATCCAGCTCGCCACCGCCACGTCGTAGGCGGCGGTGTGCTGGAATGCCTGGGCGGCAAGGGCTTTGCGCTGAGACAGGGTGAAACCGCCGCCCTTGACGGCGTCGAGCACGTCGTCGTAGCGGGCCGGGTCGACGACCACCGCGACCGACGGGTGGTTCTTCGCGGCGGCACGCACCATGGACGGGCCGCCGATGTCGATCTGCTCGACGCACTCGTCGGCGGTGGCGCCGGAGGCGACGGTCTGCGTGAACGGGTACAGGTTCACCACGACCAGTTCGAACGCCTCGACACCGAGTTCGGCGAGCTGATCGAGATGATCCTGCTTGCGCGTGTCGGCGAGGATGCCGGCGTGCACCCGCGGGTGCAGCGTCTTGACCCGGCCCTCGAGACATTCGGGGAATCCGGTGAGGTCCTCCACCTTGGTGACGGGGATTCCGGCGCCGGCGATGGTGGCCGCCGTGGACCCGGTGGAGACCAGCGCGACACCCGCCTCGTGCAGGCCCGTCGCCAGTTCGACCAAACCGGTCTTGTCGTAGACGCTGACGAGTGCGCGTCGCACAGCCTTACGTTCGGTCACTGGGGATCACGGCCTTTCGTCCATCGGATACAACTCCACGGGTGGCGACGGCGGCGACCACGTCGGCCAGCAGTCGTCGCTCCACAACCTTGATGCGTTCGTGCAGGGTGGCCTCGTCGTCGTCGTCGAGGACCGGCACGGGTTCCTGCGCCAGGATGGGACCGGTGTCGACACCCGCGTCGACCAGGTGCACGGTCGAGCCGGTGACCTTCACCCCGTAGGCGAGGGCGTCCGGCACGGCGTGTGCGCCGGGGAACGCGGGCAGCAGCGCCGGATGGGTGTTGACGATGCGGCCCCCGAACCGGTCCAGGAAGACCGGCCCCAGGATCTTCATGAAACCGGCCGAGACCACCAGGTCCGGCTCGTGCGCAGCGACGGCGTCGGTCAGGGCGCGGTCCCACGCGGCCCGGTCCGGGTGCTCGCGCAGAGCGACACGGACATGGGGAATACCGGCGGCCTCCGCATGCCCCTCGGCGGCACACTCGCGGTCCACTCCGACGGCGACGATCCGGGCGGGATATCCGTCCGTGTGCGTCGCGTCGATCAGCGACCGCAGCAGGCTGCCGGTGCCCGAAGCGAGGACGACGACCCGTGCCGGCACAGTGGGCGGCAGCTGGTCACGCGAGGCAGTCAGCGCTCTACTCCTGGAACTCGAGAGGGGGCGGCCGGAGGCTCGGCCGGGTAGAGCCTAGCCCTTGGGGGGTGTGGCACCCTCCGGCAGGTCGCCGTTGGGCTCCGGTGGCGCGCCGGCATCCCGGTCCCTCTCGACGGGCCGGGCCGGCTCGTCGGCCGCGTCCTCGATCGTCGCGTCGACGACGTCCGTACGTTCGGCCACAGGGTCCTCGGTGCCCGGGTCCTCGGTGTCCGGGTCCTTGGTGTCCGGGTCCTTGGTGTCCGGGTCCTCGGTGTCCGGGTCCTCGGTGTCCGGGTCCGCGGCGACGGCCGCATCGTCGGCGGCCGAGGGGTCGTCCTCGACGATCTCGGCGTCGAGCACGGCGGCGACCGGTGCCGCCTCGAGCGCCCGGACGTCGTCGACGAGCGGGGCGGCGACGTCCTCCTCGGCCGGCTCGTCGCCGGGGCCCTCGGCCGCCTCGTCGCCGGGCTCCTCGTCGGCGAGCTGCTCTCCGGCGACCTCGTCATCGGTGAGCTTCTCCTCGGCGGCCGACTGCCGGGCGGCTTCCACCGCAGCCAGGCGGTGCTCGCGCCAGAGCAGCAGCTGCGAGGTGACGAGGCCGAGCAGTCCCGTCCACGCGAACACCAGCACCCCGGCCAGCCACCAGTTTCCGCCGACCACACCGAAGACCCCCAGCGGGCCACCGGCAGCCCACGTGGCCAGCGCGGTCGTCGCACCGGCGAGCGCCGCCGCAGCAACCACCGTGAGGGCGGCGTCGGTGGACGACACGCGTTCCCCTCGGGCGCGTGCCTCGAGGTGGCACCGGGCGACGTACCGCCCGAGCAGCGCGCCCACCGTCGCGGGGACGGCGAGCAGCACGGGCCAGAACGGCGCGGCCGGTCCCGGTGGGATCACGGCAAGCACCGGCGGGGCAGGCAGGCCCCCGCCGGTCGCCTCGAACAGGCTCACGCGCACGTCGCCGAACTGCACCGTGCTGCCGGTCACCACGGCGGCGGCCCCGATCAGCACGTTGGGCAGGTACAGCACCGACAACACCGTCAGCCCGAGGGCGCCGACCGCTCCCCCGCCGCGGCCGATAAGGTCACCGACCACGGTCCACGACCACAGCAGCGCGAGCACGGTCACCGCCCCGCCCGCGGCGAACATCCCCAGCACCGTCCGGGCCGCGGGACGCACGGCGGCGACCAGCCAGTTCGGCACGCCGTAGCGGGACGCCAGCGGCCGCCACGTCCGGGAACCGATGCCGAGCCCGGCCCCGACCAGGTACAGCGCGGTCACCCACGCCAGCGCGGACGCGGGATTGGGGGTGACGACAGGCAGGACACTTGCCGCATCCTGGATCACGATCAGTGCCGCCACCGTGATCACCGTCGGACCGGCGAGGGTGGCCGCCGCGATGCGCGAGGCGTTCCGGCGATCGAGCGGACGGCCACCGAGGGCGACGACACCGTCGGTGGCCGACCGTGCGGCCCGAGCGGTCAGCCACACCAGCACCGCTGTCGGCAGCAACGGCAGCACCCCCAGCGGTACCCCGTCGATCGTCAATGTCACCTGGTGCAGGGCCAGCCAGCTGCCCGCGATGGCCGCGTAGATGCCGGTCAGGTCGCTGCTCGCGGCCACCATAGTGGTCACCACCAGCGTGGCGATCAACGCGAGGGTCACCGCCGGCACCTTGGCCGCCGTGCCGAGCAGGATCCGCAACTGCTCCGGTTCGACCGGGGTGCCTTCCGGGGTCGTGTGCCGGTCGGACCGGCCTAGCGTCGAGGTCATCGTGTCGAGAGTGTCACCCGGCGACGATCGGGACGGTCAGGCGCGCCGCAGCATGTGCGGGAGCCCTCACCGCGGTTCGTCGCCGGGACGGAACGCCTGCGTCGGCGCCGGATCCGACGTCCGCTCGGTGTCCCCCTCCGAGGAACGGCCGGTGGCCTCGCGCTCAGAGTCTGCGCCCCGGGGGGCGAGCACCGTCGGCTCGTCGACGTCGCCGCCGGCAGACTCGCCCGTCCGACCGGCGGGACCCGGAGTCCCCGCACCGTACGGCGCCTGCGCGCCCGTCGGGGTGTAGGCCTGCTGTCCGGGGTGCTGGCCCTCGGAATGCTGCCGGTCGACGCGCAGCGGCTGGCTCAGGTGTTCGGTCTGGGCGCCGGCGTCCGGGCTGGGGTAGTGCTCGCGCGGCTGCGCCCCCGAGTACTGGGTGCCGGGGTACTGGCCCCCGGCGTACTGGCCGGAGGGGTACTGGCCGGACGGGTACTGACCCGACGGGTACTGACCGGACGGGTACTGACCCGAGGGGTACTGCGCCTGCTGGTAGCCGGGGTACTGCGCCGAGGTCCCGGACGGGTAGGCCGAGGTCCCGGACGGGTAGGCCGAGGATCCGGAAGGGTACCCGGAGCCCGGCGTTCCGTATCCGCTCGCCGTCGCGCCGGGAGCGTAACCCTGCCCCCCACCGGCACCCTGCGCACCGTAGCCCTGCGCACCGTAGCCCTGCGCTCCGGCACCCTGCGCTCCGTAACCCTGCCCGCCGTAACCCTGGCCGCCGCCCTGGCCGCCGAACGACTGCGCGGGCGAACGACGCTGGCCGGGCACCAAAATCCCGATCCCGAAGAGCAGCGCCATGAGCGCGAGCGCGGTCTGCAGGAAACCGAGGACGAGGATCGACACCCCACCCCAGGAGATGCCGGTGTCGTCCGGGAGGTGGAAGAGCTGGAACAGCGACACCACGAAGCCGACCGCGGAGGCCGCCACCGCGACGGAGCGCAGGTCCTGACCCGGCAGCAGCGACAGCGCAGCGGCCGCGCCGCCGAAGAGCAAGAAGGCCAGCGGGACGACCGCGAACCCGAAGTCGAACGACGACAGCGCGACCTGGGTGCCGAAGGAGATGCGCACGTACGGCGCCAGGCCGAGCAGGAAGTTCAGCCCCGCCAGCACCGCGACGGCGATCGGCAGGAGCAGCGGCACCACCTTGTCGGAGACGCCGCGGGCGGCGGACCCGGGTCCTGCCCCGGTCGACGACCCCGAGGGGCCTGCCGGGTTGTCGGACCGGCCCGTTCCCGAGCCTGCTGGGTAGGTCATCGCTCCTCCTGATGTCGTCGGCTGCTCTGCGACCAGCCTAGGCACGATCACCGTGGGCGGCAGGAGTCCCGCGAATCCGGCGAATCCCCACCGGCGAGAATGTGCCCATGCCCAGCACCCTCGAGCCCGGACCGGACGTCGTCGCCGAGACGGAGATCAAGCACTCCCGCTTCCTCGCCGTGCTGCGCCGCGTCGACTCGGACACCGCCGCGCTCGCCTTCGTCGAGGAACAGCGGCGGCTGTATCCCGATGCGCGGCATCATTGCTGGGCCTTCGTGGTGGGCGACGAGCCGGCGCACCGGGCGGAGCGGTCGAGCGACGACGGGGAGCCGGGTGGCACGGCCGGGGTGCCGATGCTGCAGGTGCTGCACCACCGCGACCTGGTGAACGTCGCGGTGGTGGTCACCCGATGGTTCGGGGGCATCAAGCTCGGCGCGGGCGGACTGGTCCGAGCGTATTCGGGTGCGGTGGCGGTTGCGGTCGACGCGGCGACGCTGGTGCCGCGGGAGCGGCGGGAGGTGTTCACGCTGGCGGTGGGGCACGGTGATGCCGGACGCGTGGAGTCGGAACTACGGGGCCGCGGAGTGAGCGTGCTCGACGTGTCCTACACGGAGCGTGTCGTCTTCACCGTCGCGGCGCGGGATGCGACCGAACTGCAGAGCGTGGTGGCATCGGTGACGGCCGGTGCGGGGGAACTCGTGCCCGTCGGCACCGAATGGGTCGACGGGTAGGCAGCGGAGCCGCCGGTGTGTCCTTTGGGCTGCCTGGACCGCCCAAAGGACACACCGGCGGCGAAGCCGCTCCGCTCTGTTCTAGAGCGACTGCAGGATCTCGCGCGCGAGAGCGGCGGTCTCGGACGGCGTCTTGCCGACCTTCACGCCGGCCGCCTCGAGGGCGTCCTTCTTGGCCTGCGCGGTGCCCGAGGAGCCGGAGACGATGGCGCCGGCGTGGCCCATGGTCTTGCCCTCGGGAGCGGTGAACCCGGCGACGTAGCCGACGACCGGCTTGGTCACGTTCGCCTTGATGTAGTCGGCCGCGCGCTCCTCGGCGTCGCCGCCGATCTCGCCGATCATGACGATGAGCTTGGTCTCGGGATCCTTCTCGAACGCCTCGATGGCGTCGATGTGGGTGGTGCCGATGACCGGGTCGCCGCCGATGCCGATGGCGGTCGAGAAGCCGAAGTCACGCAGCTCGAACATCATCTGGTAGGTCAGCGTGCCGGACTTCGACACCAGGCCGACCGGGCCCTTGCCGGAGATGTTGGCCGGGGTGATGCCGACCAGCGACTCGCCGGGGGTGATGATGCCGGGGCAGTTGGGGCCGATGATCCGGGTCTTGCTGCCCTTCTCGACGTTGTAGGCCCACGCGTACGCGGTGTCCTGCACCGGGATGCCCTCGGTGATGACCACGAGCAGCGGGATCTCCGCGTCGATGGCCTCGATGATGGCGTCCTTGGCGAACTTGGGGGGAACGAACGCGATCGAGACGTCCGCGCCGGTCTCCTTCATCGCCTCGGCGACGGTGCCGAAGACGGGCAGCTCGACGGCGGAACCGTCGGCCGCGGTGTGGGACACCGTGGTGCCGGCCTTACGGGCGTTGACGCCGCCGACGACCTGGGTCCCGGCCTTGAGCATCAGGGCGGTGTGCTTGGTGCCCTCGCCGCCGGTGATGCCCTGGACGATGACCTTCGAGTCCTTGTTGAGGAAGATAGACATGTTCTCCGTGTGTCCTTACTTCGCGGCGTACGCCAGCTCGGCGGCCTTGTCAGCGGCCTCGTCCATGGTTCCGACCAGCGTGACCAGCGGGTGGTTGGCGTCGGCCAGGATCTTGCGGCCGGCCTCGACATTGTTGCCGTCCAGACGGACGACCAGCGGCTTGTTGGCCTCGTCGCCGAGGATCTCGAGCGCCTTGACGATGCCGTTGGCGACGGCGTCGCACGCGGTGATGCCACCGAACACGTTGACGAACACGCTCTGGACCTGGGAGTCGTTCAGGATCACGTCCAGGCCGGCGGCCATGACCTCGGCCGAGGCGCCACCGCCGATGTCGAGGAAGTTGGCAGGCTTGACGCCGCCGTGCTTCTCACCGGCGTACGCGACGACGTCGAGGGTCGACATGACCAGACCCGCGCCGTTGCCGATGATGCCGACCTGACCGTCGAGCTTGACGTAGTTCAGGTCGTGCTCCTTGGCCTTGGCCTCGAGCGGATCGGTGGAGTCCTTGTCCTCGAGCTCGGCGTGCTCGGGGTGACGGAAGCCCGCGTTCTCGTCGATGGTGACCTTGCCGTCCAGGGCGAGGATCTGATCGTCGGGGGTACGCACGAGGGGGTTGACCTCGACCAGGGTGGCGTCCTCGGCGACGAAGACCTCCCACAGCTTCTGGATGGTCACGGCCGCGGCGTCGAGCACCTCGGCGGGCAGGTGGCCCTGCTCGGCGATGCTGCGCGCGAACGCGAGGTCGACACCCTTGACGGCGTCCACGGACACCTTGGCGAGACGCTCGGGCTTGGTTGCCGCGACCTCTTCGATCTCCATGCCGCCCTCGACCGAGCACATGGCCAGGTAGGTGCGGTTGGCACGGTCGAGCAGGAAGGAGATGTAGTACTCCTCCGCGATGTCGCTGGCCTCGGCGACCAGCAGCTTCTTGACGATGTGACCCTTGATGTCGAGGCCGAGGATGTTCTCGGCGTGGGTCTTCGCATCCTCGGGGGTGGCGGCGTACTTCACGCCGCCGGCCTTGCCACGACCACCGGTCTTGACCTGGGCCTTGACCATCACAGGCTTACCGATTTCCTCGGCGATAGCCTTGGCATCGTCGGCCGTGTCGGTCACACGACCCAGCGACGTCGGCACACCATGCTTGGCGAAGAGTTCCTTCGCCTGGTATTCGAAGAGATCCATCTGCTCACCGTCTCGTCTGCGTTGACGCCCGCTCGAGGGGTATGAGCGGGTCCGTTCGGACTGTAACTAGTCGGAAGTCCCACCAAACGCCCGCACTCCTGGTATGTGTCGCATGTCACCGGAGTGGGGCCCCGAGGGGTACCTCACGGATTTTCCTCCCGGATTGTGAGCCACGCCGCAGCCAGGAGGAGCACCACCCCCAGGATTGCAGGCAGCGTGAGGACTCCGTTCACCGGCTCCTGCTCCGGGGTCCGTACGAGCACCCACGAGGCCGCGTACAGGGCCACCGAGGCCGCCGCACCGAGCAACAGCACACTGCCGCGGGCCGGCCGCGCACGCGCTGCGACCAGCACCGCGGCGACCACCGCGACGGCGAGCACCGCCCGCCCCCACACGTCGTACCCCCAGGGGTAGCTCAGCACCGAGCCGGCGCCGGGCTGCAACGGCAGCAGCACCCCGGCACCGGCAGTGAGCGCCGCCGCCGCGCCCACCGTGCGCGCGACGGGCCCGGCGATCCGTTCGACGGAGGTGTCGATGCCGTCGCGTTCCGCACCTCCCGCGAGGACGACGAACACGCCCGTCACCGCCGCCCCCAGGATGGCGGCCCCGGCCAGCCAGGTGCCCGGCCCGGCGCCGACACCGGGCAGGCCCGCGGCGAGCACCCAGGACTGCAGCACCGCCCCGGCGGCGGTGACCACCCCGGCGGCCGGCACCACGACGGCGGGTCGCAGCGGAGCAGCGAACTCGGAGAGCAGCAGCCACACGCTCAGTGCCAGCACGAGCAGACCCGCGGCGAACAGCATGCGGGCGGCAGGCAGTTCGGGCGCCGCACCGGCGGGCACCGACAGCGCCGGCAGCAGCGAACCCACTGTCGCGACGGCGCCGGTGACGAGCCCCGCGACACCCGCCTGCCGATGCCGCGCCGCGGGAGCGGACGGCAGCACCCTGGGCACCGGCCCGGCGGCGTGATCGGACCGTGCGACGAGCCGGGGCAGCGCGGCCGCGGCCGCGACGAGCAGGACGGCAGCGAGCACGCCGACGGCGGCCGCGGACGACGGCGTCAGCCGCGCACCGCTCAGTCCCGCCGCCAGCCGGGGCCCCAGGATGCCCAGCGCACCGAGCCCCGCACCGGCCAACGCCCCGGCTGCGGCGGCCGACGACGAGGTCACCAGCGCCCACGTCGCCGCCAGCAGCACCGCGACCGCCGCCACCAGGGCGCCGATCGCCGCAGCCGGCGTGGCGTCGAGGACGCCGGAACCGAGCAGGACCGGGTCGTTCGACACGAAGGGCGGGGCGAGCAGCGCACCGGCCGCGGCAAGTGCAGCTCCCGCCACACCGGCCGCCGCCGGAGCCCCGGTGCGGGCAACCGCGGGCCGGTCCTCGCCGGGGAGGTGGGCGTCGGGCTCGGCTTCCAGTTGCCGGACCGCGACGGCTCCGAGGGCCCCGGCGAGGACCGAGGCGAGATGACCGGCGAGGACGACGCCCGCGCCGGGACCTGCCGCGAGTCCCGCGGCGGTGACGGGCCGGAACAGCTCGAGGCGGTCCGCGTCGAGGGCGTCGGTGAACAGCGCGACGTCGAGCAGGGCCGCGCCGAGTGCGACGAACCCCGCTCCAGCGAGAAGCGCGGCGGCCCGGACGGCGGGGAGGGGGCCGCGCCGGCGGGCAAGACTCACCGCACCGGCGGGAACCGCGAGCGCGACGACGGCAGCGACGAGGGACGCGGCGCCCGAGGCGGCGCCGACCGGTCCCGTGTCGGCACGGACCACGGGCAGGAGCGGCGCGACCGCCACCGCGGTGGCTCCGAGCGCGGCCAGGACGAGCGCAGCGAGAAGTACGGGCGGGCGGCTCGGCACGATCCGACGCTACGACGGCCTTCCGGTACATCCCGGCGTGACACACCGTAAGTCTTCGGTATCGCCCCGTAACCAGGGAAATGTTTCCAGATTTGCCCAGCTCAAACTGTGATGCCGGTCACAAGGTCCGATTTCCTGCCCGTTTAGGTTGCCACGCTTGCGATCGTTTCGTTACCGTCGCTTCGGTCCGAGTAACGGTCAGGTCACGAACGGAGGACGGCAGTCGATGCACACTTGCACTCCCCGCGCCGACAGCCGTCCCGACAGCGAGTTCGACGATATCGACTTCGCAGGGGCGACCGACCGCCTCTACCCGGGCCACTGGCAGCCGCACGAGCACTACTTCGACGAGGGCCCTGCGGACGATCCGGACGTCTCGAGCATTGTGAATTTCCGTAACACCAGCACCACCGAGCAGTACGAATTCTACGGCGACGAGCCGGCCCGCCCGCTCACCGCCCCCGCAGTGTCCGACGGTGATCCGGCCGCCCCGCCTCGTCGCGGCGGCGCCCACCGCGTTCCCACTCCGCCCGCCGCCCTCAAGGGCCGTGCCGCGGTCCTCGCGGTCGCCGCCGGCGCCGTCGTCGCCGCGGGTCAGGCCGCCACCAGCGGCCCCGCTCAGAACTCCGAGCATTCCGAGGTCGCCCTCGCCGCCGACACCACCGGCTCGAACGTCATCACCGCCACCGCGGTGCCGCAGGCCGCCCAGTTCGCCGCGGAGACCGAGTCCGAGAGCGCGACTCCCTCCCAGGCCCCTCAGGTCCTCAACATCGCGGACCCGAACGACCTGTCCCAGTTCTCCAATCTGCTCGCCAAGGGCCAGCGCTTCAGCGAGGAGCGCGCCGCCCGCGAGGCCGCCGCCCGTCGCCCCCTGTTCGTCCTGCCGGCCGCGGGCGTCTTCACCTCCAGCTACGGCGCCCGCTGGGGAACCCTGCACGCCGGTGTGGACATCGCCGGTCCCATCGGAACCCCGATCCTCGCGGTCGCCGACGGCACCGTCATCGACTCCGGTCCGGCGTCCGGGTTCGGCATGTGGGTGCGTCTGCGCCACGCCGACGGCACCGTCACCGTCTACGGTCACATCGACCAGTCCTTCGTGACCGTCGGTCAGCAGGTCATGGCGGGTGACCAGATCGCCACCATGGGCAACCGTGGCCAGTCCACCGGCCCGCACCTGCACTTCGAGGTCCACCTCAACGGCATCGACAAGATCGATCCGCTGCCCTGGCTCGCGACTCGCGGCATCTCCCTCGGCATCCGGAACGACTGACCGCCGACCGCATTCGCGATACGGGCCCCGCACCGGCTGGTGCGGGGCCCGTATCGCGTCCGGCTCAGAGTTTGACCATCGGCACGCCGCCGACGAGCATCAACCGCACCTTCCCGGCGCTGCCGAAGTCGACGACCACCGTCGCGGTCGGCCCGGAGCCGCGGGTTTCGAGGACCGTGCCGAGGCCGTACTTGTCGTGGCTGACCCGATCGCCGACGGCGAGCACGAGATGGTTGTTGCGCGAACGCCCGGAACTCGGCATCGACGGCCGGTCGCCGCCGAACCGGGAAGTCCCGCCCCCGAAGCCGGAACCGATTCCGCCGTAACCGCTCCGGCCCCGCCCGGCACCGATGGCGTGCCCACCGGCGACCCCCGGATCCTCCCGGCGCCATTCCACGAGTTCCTGCGGGATCTCCTGGAGGAAACGCGATTCCGGATTGGTCACGGGCTGCCCCCAGGCCGAGCGCAGCACCGCGCGGCTCAGATACAGGCGGTGCCGCGCACGGGTGAGGCCGACATAGGCCAGGCGCCGTTCCTCCGAGAGTTCGGCAGGGTCGCCGAGAGCGCGCATGTGCGGGAACTGCCCGTCCTCCCACCCGGTGACGAACACCACCGGGAATTCGAGCCCCTTGGCGGTGTGCAGCGTCATCAGGGTGACGACCCCGTCGCCCTCCTCGGGGATCTGATCGGCGTCGGCCACCAGCGACACCCGCTCGAGGAACGCCGCCAGGGAACCGGGCTCGGGCTCCCCCTCCGGCACCTCGCGTTCGTCCTCGAGACCTGCGGCGTTACGCGCGTCCGAACTGAATTCTCTTGCGACGCTGACCAACTCGTTGAGGTTGTCGAGCCTCGTGCCGTCCTGCGGGTCGTCGCTGGCCTCGAGCTCGGCGCGATACCCGGTGCGATCGAGCACCGCTTCGACGATGTCGCCGATGTCGACGAGGTCGTTGCCGTCGGCGTCGGTCTCGGTGAGCATCGCCCGTAGTTCGTCCATGAGGTCGACGAACGCGGCGACGGCCTTCTGCGAGCGGGAATTCAGCAGCGGCACGGTTCCCTCGGCGGCATCGCGCAGGGCCCGGCCGAACCCGACGCCCGTGCGTTCGGCGTGCACCGCCACGCAGGCCTCGGCGCGGTCGCCGATGCCGCGACGGGGGGTGTTGAGGATCCGGCGCAGGCTGACCGTGTCGTCCGGGTTGGCCAGTACCCGCAGGTACGCGACGAGGTCCCGCACCTCCTTGCGCTCGTAGAAGCGCACGCCGCCGACCACCCGGTAGGGCACGCCGTGCCGGATGAACACGTCCTCGAGGGCGCGCGAGGAGTTGTTGGTGCGGTAGAAGACGGCGATGTCGGCGAATTTCGCGTCCCCGGCGTCGACGAGCCGGTCGATCTCCGCGGCGACGAACTGCGCCTCGTCGTGCTCGTTGTCGGCGACGTACCCGGTGATCGGCTCCCCCGCACCGGAGTCAGTCCACAGCCGTTTCTCCCGACGCCCGGTGTTGCGGGCGATCACCGCGTTCGCCGCGGAGAGGATGGTCTGGGTGGAACGGTAGTTCTGCTCGAGCAGGATCGTGCGAGCCTCGGGATAGTCGCGTTCGAACTCCTCGATGTTGCGGATCGTCGCGCCGCGGAACGCGTAGATGGACTGGTCGGCGTCGCCGACGACACACAGTTCCGCCGGCGCGACCGCGTCGTCCGACACGGTGTCGTCCGCCCCGCCGACGAGCGTGCGCACGAGCACGTACTGCGCGTGGTTGGTGTCCTGGTACTCGTCGACGAGAACGTGGCGGAACCGTCGGCGGTAGTACTCCGCCACCGGCGGATGCGCCTGCAACAGCGCCACCGTCTCCCCGATCAGGTCGTCGAAGTCGAAGGCGTTGGCCGCACGCAGCCGCTGCTGGTAGTGGGCGTAGACCGTCGCGACGATCCGCGGCAGGTCCGCCGCCTCGCGATCCGCGGCGGCCGCGGCCTCCTCGGGACCGATCAGCTCGTTCTTGAGATTGGAGATGTGCGTAGCCAGCAGCCGCGCGGAGTACCGCTTGACGTCGAGGTCGAGATCCTTGGCGATCATGGTGAGCAGCCGCCGGGAGTCGTCGGCGTCGTAGATGGTGAAGTTCGAGTTCATCCCCGACAGCAGCGCCGACTGCGCGCGCAGGATCCGCACGCAGCTCGAGTGGAACGTCGACACCCACATGCTGTTCGCCCGCGGGCCGACCAGGTGGGCGACGCGCTCGCGCATCTCGGCGGCCGCCTTGTTGGTGAACGTGATGGCCAGGATCTGGCCCGGCGTCACCCTCCGCTCCCCCAGCAGGTACGCGATGCGCCGCGTCAGCACCGCCGTCTTCCCCGAGCCGGCGCCCGCGACGATGAGCAGCGGAGAACCCGTGTGGGTCACCGCCTCCCGCTGCTGTGGGTTGAGGCCCTCGAGCAGAGCGTCGGAGGTCGTCGCTCGCACCCCCGGGTTCGGGGCGGGGACGGGACGGCCGGAGGCAACGGGAGTGTTCATCGTGGTACCAAACTACCGGCGATCGCCGACAGCCGTGCCGGCCGGGCGGGGGCGATTCGACAGGTATGCCTTACTTGGCCGGTTCGGGGACGGGTGGCAAACTGAACGTCATGTCATGTGCTCCACGTCGCCGCTACCGGCGACACTGCCATCGGTGTGAGAGCCGATGACCGAGGCCTGACCGCACCCCGAGGCTTCGGCTGCCGCGCCACCGAAGCCCGAGCCGACGGCCGGACCGGTAACGCCCGCAGAATCCGAAGCGATCCCAGAGCTGACGCGAGGAGACGACATGAGCACCAACACCGAGGCCACCGGTTCCGGAGCCAGCGCATCCGATGCTGCCCTGCCCACCACCGAGGCGGAGATCGACGAGCTCCGCAAGGAGATCGATCGGCTCGACGCCGAGATCCTGGCGGCGGTCAAGCGCCGCACCGAGGTCTCGCGCATCATCGGCCAGACCCGGATGGCATCCGGCGGCACCCGCCTGGTCCACAGCCGGGAGATGAAGGTCCTCGAGCGCTTCAGCGAGCTGGGCCAGGAGGGTCACACGCTGGCCATGCTGCTGCTGCGACTCGGCCGCGGCCGCCTGGGTCACTGAGGCCGCGGCCGCCTGGACCCACCGAGGCTGCGGCCGGGGTCACCGAGGCACCCCGGCCCCGGTACGCCCCCGAGCACGCGACGGTCGGGGGCGTAGCCGTCGCGCAGGTCACTGCAGCGCGATGTACTTCGTCTCGAGGTACTCCTCGATGCCTTCGCTGCCGCCCTCGCGGCCCAGCCCGGAGGCCTTGACGCCGCCGAAGGGCGCCGCGACGTCGGAGATCACGCCCCGGTTGACGCCCACCATGCCGGATTCGAGGGCCTCGGACACCCGCAGCGCCCGGTCCAGGTTCTGCGTGTAGATGTACGCGGCCAGTCCGTATTCGGTGGCGTTGGCCGCGTCGATCGCCTCCTGCTCGGTGTCGAATCCGGTCACGGCGGCGACGGGACCGAACACCTCCTCGCGCAGGATCCGGGCGTCGGCCGTCACTCCGTCGAGCACGGTCGCGGGGTAGAACCACCCCCGACCGTCGGGGACGTCCCCGCCGAGCCGCACGCTCGCACCGGCCGCGACCGCGTCCTGCACCAGCGTGCCGACGGTCTCCCGCTGGCCCGCGTTGATCAGCGGACCGAGCGTGGTGCCGGGGTCGGTACCCGGCCCGAGCCGGTACTGCGCCATGCGCTCGGTGAGCTTCTTCACGAACTCCTCCCGCACCGGGTTGGCGACGTGGAAGCGGTTCGCGGCCGTGCACGCCTCGCCCCCGTTGCGCAGCTTGGCGGCCAGTGCTCCCTCCACCGCGGCGTCGAGGTCGGCGTCGTCGAACACCAGGAACGGCGCGTTGCCACCCAGTTCCATCGACGTGCGCAGCATCGCCTTCCCGGCCCGTTCGGACAGGGTCCGGCCCACCTCGGTGGAACCGGTGAAGGTCAGCTTGCGCAGGCGGGGATCGTCGATCAGCGGGCCGGTGACCGCGCCGGCACGCGAGGTCGGCAGCACCGACAGCACCCCCTTCGGAAGCCCGGCCTCGGCGAACAGCTGGGCGAGCAGCAGCATCGTCAGGGGGGTCTCCGACGCGGGCTTCATCAGGATCGTGCAGCCCGCGGCGAGGGCGGGACCGATCTTGCGGGTGCCCATCGCGAGCGGGAAGTTCCACGGCGTGATCGCCAGGCACGGTCCCACCGCTTGCTTGGTCACCAGGATCCGTCCGTTGCCGGCGGGTGCGTGCGTGTAGCGCCCCGAGATCCGCACCGCCTCCTCGGCGAACCAGCGGAAGAACTCGGCCCCGTACTTGGCCTCGGCCCGGCTCTCCGGCAGGGCCTTGCCCATTTCGAGAGTCATCAGAAGCGCGAAGTCCTCGGCCCGTTCGGTGATCCTCGCGAACACCGAACGCAGCAGTTCACCCCGCTCGCGCGGCGCGGTCGCCGCCCACTCGTGCTGGGCGGCCACCGCGGCGTCGAGGGCGCGGACGGCGTCGGCGGGGCTCGCGTCGGCGACGTCGGTGAGGATGTCGCCGGTGGCGGGATCGTGGACGGTGAAGGTGGCGCCGTTCTCGGCGGCCACCCATTCCCCGCCGAGGAACAGTTCTGTCGGTACGGTCCGGATCAGTTCGTCGGTGTCCATGTCCCACATCATGCGCTCCGGGACCCGGACGGGTTCCGAACCCGCCGGTAACTACGGGCCCGCACTAGGCTCTGAATTCATGAGCGACGTGACTCGAACCGCACCGTGGCAGCAGCTGTCCCAGCACCGTTCGGAGCTCGAGGCGGTGGATCTGCGAGGGTTGTTCGCGGCGGATCCGGGTCGGGCGCAGCGGTTGTCGGTGACCGCGGGCGACTGGTACATCGACTACAGCAAGCACCGCATCACCGACACCACCGTCGCGTTGCTGCTGGATCTGGCCCGGGCCGCCGGGGTCGAATCCCGCCGCGACGCGATGCTCGCCGGGGAACGCATCAACAGCACCGAGGACCGGGCGGTGCTGCACACCGCCCTGCGGCTGCCGCGGTCGGCGACGCTGCCCGTGGACGGCGCCGACGTGGTCCCCGACGTCCACACCGTGCTCGACGCGATGGCCGGCTTTGCCGAGCAGGTCCGCTCCGGCACCTGGCGCGGCGCCACCGGGGAGACGATCACCACGGTGATCAACATCGGCATCGGCGGCTCGGACCTGGGCCCGGCGATGGTGGCGCGGGCGTTGCGGCACTACGCCGACGGCCCGGACGCCCGGTTCGTCGCCAACATCGATCCGGCGGATCTGACCGCGCAGCTGTCCGGCCTGGATCCGGCCCGGACGCTGTTCGTGGTGGCGTCGAAGACGTTCACCACCATCGAAACGCTCACCAACGCCACCGCCGCGCGGCGCTGGCTGGTCGCCGCCCTCGGCGAGGACGCCGTCGCGGCGCACTTCGTGGCGGTGTCCACCAACGCGACCAAGGTCGCCGAGTTCGGTATCGACCCGGCGAACATGTTCGGGTTCTGGGACTGGGTGGGTGGGCGGTACTCGGTGGGTTCGGCGATCGGCCTGTCGGTGATGTGCGCGATCGGCCCGGTGCGGTTCGCCGAATTCCTGGCCGGGATGCACACCGTCGACGAGCATTTCGCCACCGCGCCGCTCGAGGCGAACGCGCCGGTGCTGCTCGGGCTGCTGGGGGTGTGGTACGCGTCGGTGCTGGGGGCGCAGACGCGGGCGGTGCTGCCCTACAGCCAGGACCTGGCGCGGCTGCCGGCGTATCTGCAGCAGCTGACCATGGAGTCGAACGGCAAGTCGGTGCGGCTCGACGGCAGCCCCGTCGACCACGACACCGGGGAGATCTTCTGGGGTGAGCCGGGCACGAACGGTCAGCACGCGTTCTTCCAGCTGCTGCACCAGGGCACCCGGCTGATCCCGGCCGACTTCGTCGGGTTCGCCACCGCGCTCGAGGATCTGCCCACCATCGACGGGACCGGGAGCATGCAGCAGGTGCTGCTGGCGAACATGCTCGCCCAGGCCAAGGTGCTCGCGTTCGGCAAGACCGCGGCCGAGGTCGCCGCCGACGGCACCGACCCGGCGCTGGTGGCGCACAAGGTGATGCCCGGCAACCGGCCCTCGACCACCCTGCTCGCCCCGGCGCTGACGCCGGCGACGCTGGGCCAGTTGATCGCCCTGTACGAGCATCAGGTGTTCGTCCAGGGCGTGATCTGGGGCATCGACTCGTTCGACCAGTGGGGCGTCGAACTCGGCAAGACCCAGGCCCTGCAACTGGCCCCCGCGCTGACCGGCGCGGCGGACCCCGAGACCGGCGACACCTCCACCGACACCCTCGTCCGCACCATCCGGCGGTGGCGTAAGAACTAGAGCAGACACCCGTTGTGGCGGGCTTGCACCGGTTTCCGACTGCGGAAACCGGGGCAAGCCCGCCGATTCGGGCGCAAGCTCTGCCGCTCAGGCGGCGTGCGGGCGGGACCAGCGGCGGGTCGTGTGCACCCGGTCGCCGCCGTCGACGAGGCGGGCGGCCAGGTCGTACTGCTCGAGCCACCGCACCGCGGGCGCTCCGCGGCGCAGAGCTGCCGCGGCGGCGGCGTCGGCCCACAACGCGTCCTCGGCGATGACGGTGACCTGTGCCCACCGTCCGGAGACGTCGTTCCCGCCGTCCTGCTCTGCGTCGGATTCCTCGCGCACGCGCGTCGCTATGGCGCTTCCGGCCGGGAGCTCGACGGTCCCGGCGCCGGGGACGGACACCTGCCACCCGCCGGCGGGACTGTGACCGGCGGGGGGCGGCCCC
>NZ_AJFC01000085.1:0-17225 GCF_000256505.1 Rhodococcus sp. P14
GCGGGACTGTGACCGGCGGTGGCCGTCACGTCGCCCATCCGCACCAGGACACCGCATTCGAGGCTGCGGGCCACGGTCGCGGCGGCCCGATCCGCGGTGTCGGCCCTGGCCGTCTCGGTGATGTCGAGGTTGACGCCGAACGGGGCCAGCACGGTCTCGCCGTCGAGGTGGATGTCGCTGTAGTCGGGGAGCGGATGGATGGGCGGGGTGGCGTCCTCGTCGATCCCTGCGTCGTCGGCCGCCAAGGGACTCACCGTCCCGTCGGTCATCCGGGCGACCCAGAGCGCCGAGCGCAGCAACGCCGACAGCCGCGGGCTGACCTGGACGGGAATGCCCTGGGCGAGGTTGACCTCGTGGATCTCCGCGTCGCCGCGCTGCGGGTTGCACGCCGCCTCGGATTCCGCGATCGCGGCGCGCACCCGCGTTTCGGCCTCCGCCAGGACGGCGTACTCGGTGACGGCCACCGTCACCGGGACCCCCCATTCCCGCCATTCGCTGCTTCTGATCATGAGGGGCTCCGGGCTCGCTCGACGATCGTTGTCGTTACCTCCAGTATGCCCTGTGGATCGTCGCAGGTCCGGGTCGCGCAGGGATCGCCGCAGATCAGACGCGCGCGAGGATCGCCGCGGTGTCCACGCCGGTGGGCATGGTCCCCAGGGCGATGCCCCAGTCGTCGCCCAGCCGGGTGGCGCAGAAGGCGTCCGCGACGGCCGGATGCCCGTGCCGCACGAGCTGTGCACCCTGCAGGACCAGCGCCATCAGTTCCACGATCCGGCGGGCCCGGTACTCGACGTTCTCGAGATCGGCGAGTTCCTTGCCGACGCGCGCCACGGCGTCGTCGAGCCGGGAGTCGGCGCCCTCGGCCAGGCGTACCTCGGCGAAGAACGCGTCCACGGTCTCGGGCTGCTTGACCATCGCCCGTAGCGCGTCGAGGGCGGCGACATTGCCCGAGCCCTCCCAGATCGACATGAGCGGTGCCTCGCGGTACAGCCGCGGCATCCCGGATTCCTCGGCGTAGCCGTTGCCGCCGAGGCATTCGAGGGCCTCCGCGGCGTGGGCGGGGGCGCGCTTGCACACCCAGTACTTGGTGACCGCGAGGGCGATGCGGCGCAGCGCCGCCTCCTGCGGATCCGTCGATGCGCGGTCCGTCGCACCGGCCAGCCGCATCATCATGGTCGTCGCGGCTTCCGACTCGACGATCAGGTCGGCGAGCACGTTCCGCATGAGCGGCTGGTCGACGAGCAGGGCGCCGAACGCCTTCCGGTGGCGGGCGTGGTGGACGGCGCGCAGCGTCGCCGCGCGCATTCCGGTCGCCGAGCCGATCACGCAGTCCAGGCGCGTCATGTTCACCATCTCGATGATGGTGTTGACGCCGCGGCCCTCCGCGCCGACGAGCCAGCCGGTTGCGCCCTCGTACTCGATCTCGGAGGACGCGTTCGACTTGTTCCCGAGCTTGTCCTTGAGCCGCTGGATGCGGATGCGGTTGCGGCTGCCGTCGGGAAGCACCCACGGCAGCAGGAAGCACGAGAGGCCGCTGGTGGTCTGCGCCAGCGTGAGGAACATGTCCGACATCGGTGCGGAGGTGAACCACTTGTGTCCGACGATGCGGTAACTGCCGTCCGCCTGAGGGGTCGCGGTCGTCGTGTTGGCCCGCACGTCCGATCCGCCCTGCTTCTCGGTCATGGACATGCCGGCGATCAGGCCGCGCTTGGTGGACGGTTCCCGGAGCCCGAAGTCGTAGTGCGGGGCGGTGAGCAGCGGCTCGTACGTCGCGGCGAGTTCGGGATTGTGCCGCAGCGCCGGTATCACCGCGTACGTCATGGAGATCGGGCACATGTGTCCCGCTTCGGCCTGGCCCCACACGTAGAACTTGGCGGCCCGGGCGACGTGCGCCCCGGCCCGGGGGTCGCGCCACGGTGCCGCGTGCATGCCGTGCTCGACGGCCACCGTCATGAGGTCGTGCCAGTGCGGATGGAACTCCACCTCGTCGACGCGGTGCCCGTAGCGATCGTGGGTGTGCAGCACGGGCGGGTACTCGTCGACGAGCCTGCCCCATTCCTGCGCACGCGTCCCTCCGGCGAGCGCGCCGATCTCCCGGACTTCGTCCTCGGCCCAGGCGGCTCCTTCGCGGCGCAGGCCCTCGAGCAGTGCCGCGTCGTCGGCCGCCTGGTACGGCACGAGGTCGGGCACCTGGTTGAACACCTCGTGGGTGGCGGGAAACGTGGGTGATTCGGTCATGGCCGGGCTCCTAGTGCGCGTAGGGCGAATGCGACGAGTTCGGGGACGGTGTCGGTGGCGGCCACGCCGGACTGCAGCGGGCCGGTGAGAACCTCGCCGACCGCCCCGACGAGGGCGGCGGCGGACAGCGCCGGGTTGCGAGAGGTGAGATCGCCCGAGTCGACACCGCGGCGCAGGGCGTCCTCGAACGCCGCCGCGAAGGCGCGGCGCAGCACCAGGCGTTCGGCGTCGACGGCCGCGTCGACGGGTTCGGCGAGCAGGGCGTAGGCGAGGGTGGGGTTGCGCAGGGCGCGGCGGGCGAAGGTCTCGACGACGGCGGCCACCTGTGCGGCCGCACCGTCCGGCCGGGCCGCGTCGGCGGCCGCGACGACGGCGTCGACCTCCCGGCCGCACAGGCTGCGGAAGATGCGCACCATCAGTTCGGACTTGTCGGCGTAGTGCCGGTAGACGCTGCCGGTGGCGACGCCGGCGCGCTCGGCGACCGCCGCGATGGACAGTCCCTGGTAGCCGCGCTCGGACAGCAGGCTCACGGCGGCGTCGGCGATCGCCTCGCGTTGCGCGTCGAGCCGCTGCTGCACGGCGGGGGTCCGGCGGTAGGCCACGAAAGAATTGAACCTCGATTCACAGCTTGGGTCAAGGACGGCGGCTACCGTCGGGACCGTGAACCGGCTCAGCGTGGTGGACGAGATCTTCCTGTACAGACATCGCGGCCTCGGCCTGCCCGTCGCACTGCAGGGACTGTGGCGCACCGGCGACACCGTGGGCGCCCCCCTGCTGATCTCGCTGCACGACGCACTCGGCCGCGGCCCCCTCGGCCGCCGCGTGGTTCGCCCGCACGTCCCGGGCGCCCGCCCCCGGCTCGAGCCGGGCCTGCGCAGCTACCCGCTGCGCTACCCACCCGAGCCGATCCCCACCACCGACGTCCTCACCTGGGCGGACCAGCAGGCGGAAGTGGACGTCGACCCCGAACTCGGACCGGGCTGGGCGCTGACCGCCACCCGCGTCGAGGGCGGCGGAACGGTCGTCTCGCTGGTGTGCTCGCACGTGCTCGCCGACGCGCGCGGTCTGATCGACGCCGTCGCCGACGCGCTGGCCGAGCGGATCCGTCCGTCCGACCCCGAGCGCGTCTCCGACCTCCGCGACGCCGCGCGCCTGGTCCGTCGCGTCGCCCGCGGCCTGCGCCGGGCCCGCTGGTCCCCCACGACCGGCAAGCCCCCGCGTCCCCGTCCGATCCGCTCACCGGCGCGGACGGCACTGCTCGACGTGGACGCGCTCGCCTGGGACACCGCCGCCGACACGGCCGGCGGCACCCCCAACTCGCTCTTCCTCGCCCTCGCCACGGGCGTCGCGCACCGCGCCGGGCTCGACTGGCCGGTGCGGATCGCGGTGCCCGTCGACGGCCGCACCGCCGCGCCCGGGCTCCCCGGCGCCGGCAACGGGGTGACGATGACCGAGGTGGTGGTCGACGCCTCCGATACCCCGGCGTCGATCCGCCACCACGCCCGGGCGGCGTACACCCGCGGCCGGGAGGGGGCGCCGCACGGCCTGCCGGACGAGGCGCTGCAACTGCTGCCCGACCGGCTCGCCGCGCGCATCGCCGCCGGGGCCGGTGAGCGGGACCTGCTGTGCTCCAATATCGGACCGTTGCCCGCGGTGCTCGACGGCTTCGGGCCGCACCGCACCACCGGCGTCGCGACCCGCGCCGTCCACCCGGGACTCGCGACCGCCCGGGCCGCGACATCCACCCGGCTCGCCGCATACCTGTGCCGTCAGGGGGACCGCTACACCTTGGCCCTCGTCGCACTCGACGACGAGTGCTTCCCCACCCGGGCCACCCTGCGCGCCCACACCGACGCCGAGCTCGCCGCCCACGGCCTGCACGGCCGGCACTGGTAACGCGGCACCTATGACCGGCCGTCACGTACAGTTCGAACATGGCGGACGAGACCCTTGTCACAGTTTCCGACGGTGCCCTGCGGGGCACCCGCATCGGCGACCTGCTCGCCTGGCGCGGAGTCCCCTACGCAGCTCCTCCGGTCGGCCCGCTGCGACTGCGCGCCCCGCAACCGGTGCAGCCGTGGACCGGCGAGCGCGACGCCACGCACTTCGGTGCCGCGGCGAGCCAGCACCCACGGGGCCTGACCATCGGCTTCCGGAAACAGCAGCCCGCGAGCGAGGACTGCCTGACGCTCAACGTGCTGGCACCCGCGGCCCCCGCCGCGGCACCCCGACCGGTGATGGTGTTCATCCACGGCGGCGCCTACACGCTGGGCACTACGGCGCTGCCGCTCTACGGCGGGGAATCGCTGGTACGCCGCGGTGACCTGATCTACGTGTCGATCAACTACCGGCTCGGCAGCCTCGGCTATCTCGACTTCACCGAATTCTCCACGGCCGAAAGACCGTTCGACTCCAATCTCGGACTACGCGACCAGGTTGCCGCGCTGGCGTGGGTGCGCCGCAACATCGCCGCCTTCGGCGGCGACCCCGACAACATCACGATCTTCGGCGAGTCCGCCGGCGGCAATGCCGTGACCACGCTGCTCGCCACCCCGGCGGCCGAAGGACTGTTCGCCCGCGCCGTCGCCCAGAGTTCGGCACCCAACCTCGTCGTCGACGCCGAGCATGCGGCCGAGTGGGCGCGACGTTTCGTCGAACTGCTCGGCGCAGACCGGGATTCCGCGGTCGAGGCACTCGGGTCCGCCACTCCGGTCGACTTCGGCCGTGCCGCCCGGCGGCTCAGCGGGCGCATCCTGCACGAGACTCCCGGCCTGCACGCGTTCGGTCCCGTCGTCGACGGCGACTACCTCCCCACCACCCCCGTCGAGGCCTACGAAACCGGTGCCGCACATCGGGTTCCGCTCGTCATCGGCACCAACGCCCGGGAGGGGACGCTGTTCCCGCGGGTCCTCGACGCGCTGCCGACCAATCAACTCCGCATCGAGCAGATGTTCGGGCTCACCGATCCCACGGCCCAGGAACGCGTCGTCGCGGCCTATCCCGGGTATCCGGACGCCCGGGCGGCCGTCGACCTCGGCGGCGACCTCACGTTCTGGCATCCCTCGATCGAGATCGCCCAGGCCCACTCCCGCCACGCCCCCACCTACAGCTACCGGTTCGACTACGCGCCGCCGCTGCTGCGCTGGACCGGCTTCCACGCCACCCACGCCTTCGAACTGCTCTCCGTGTTCGGCCAGGCCGACACCGCCCTGGGACGGGTGGTCACCGCCGCCGGGGGCCGGCGTGCGCTGCGCACGGTGAGCGACGCGGTGCAGCGCCAATGGCTGCACTTCGCGCACGTGGGAGAGCCGCTGCCGTCGTGGCCGCGCTACGACGAACACGACCGCGCCACCGTCGTCTTCGACGACCCGACGCACGTGGAGTACGACCCGTGGCGGGAGCGGCGACTCGCCTGGGCCGGGTACCGCGGCTACCGCGGAGTGGCGCTGCCGCAGCGGTGAGCGCTCACTTGACCACGGTCAGCAGGAACACGACGTCCTCGAGCGCGGTGACGCTGTGCCGGACGGTGGGCAGCACCAGATAGTCGCCGGTCGAACCCTTCCAGGAATCGTCCCCGGCGATCAGGGACAGGCGCCCGCTGAGCACCTGCAGGGACCCCTCGCCGGGGCCGTCGTGCTCGGCGAGTTCGTGTCCGGCGAGCAGCGCGACCATCGTCTGCCGCAGATGCCTGGCGTGCCCGCCGAAGATGGTCTGCGAGCTGCGGCCGCTGCTCGATGCCGCCGCCAGCTTCAGTTGCTGTCGCGCCAGAGCCGTGAGGGATAGCTTGTCCATGGCTGCCCTTCCTGGTCGGGGTACGCCCTCGCAGTATGGCCCACCGGACGCGCCACCGGTCAGGTTCGCGTGTACCGGACGAAACGGAACCCGATTCCGTCGCCGGATTCCTGCCGCTCACCGACGTCCACGGCGGTCCACTCGGAACCGATCGGCGGGGCGAAGGCATCCGCTCCGGTGTCCAGGTCCACCTCCGTGACGACCAGCTGCGTCGCGTGCGGTACGGCCTGCGCGTAGATCTGTCCGCCACCTATGACGCAGACGTCGCCGTCCCCGGCGAGCGCCAGGGCCTGCGGCACCCCGTGGGCCACCTCGGCGCCCGCGTCCGACCAGGCCGGGTCGCGGGTGACGACGATGTTGCGCCGGCCCGGCAGCGGCCGGAAGCGCGGCGGCAGCGACTCCCACGTCAACCGGCCCATGATCACCGGCTTTCCCCGCGTCGCGGCCCGGAAGTGCGCCATGTCCTCGGGGATGTGCCACGGGATCGCACCGTCGCGGCCGATGCCCCCGGCGCGGTCCTGCGCCCAGATCAGGACGACGTCCCCCGCCGCCGTCATACCGCGACCGGGGCCTTGATGGGCGGGTGGTGCCGGTAGCCGGTGACCTGCACGTCCTCGTACTCGTACTCGAAGATCGACCCGCGCCGGTTCAGCTCCAGGGTGGGGTACGGATAGGGCTCCCGGGCGAGCTGCTCGGTGACCTGCTCGACGTGGTTGTCGTAGATGTGGCAGTCCCCGCCCGTCCACACGAACTCGCCCGGCTCGAGATCGGTCTGCTGAGCGACCATGTGGGTGAGCAGCGCATAGCTGGCGATGTTGAACGGCACGCCGAGGAACAGGTCGGCGCTGCGCTGGTACAGCTGGCAGCTGAGCCTGCCGCCGGCGACGTGGAACTGGAAGAACGCGTGGCACGGCGCGAGCGCCATCTTGTCGATCTCGCCGACGTTCCACGCGGAGACCACGATGCGCCGCGAGTCGGGGTCGGTGCGGATGGTGTCGATCGCCTTGGTGATCTGGTCGATGTGCCCGCCGTCGGGGGCCGGCCAGGACCGCCACTGCACCCCGTAGACGGGACCGAGCTCGCCGTCGGCGTCGGCCCACTCGTCCCAGATGGTCACGCCGTGCTCCTGCAGCCACTTGACGTTCGAGTCGCCGCGCAGGAACCACAGCAGCTCGTACACGATCGACTTCAGGTGCACCTTCTTGGTGGTGATCAGCGGAAAGCCCTGCGCGAGGTCGAAACGCATCTGGTGCCCGAACAGGCTGCGCGTACCGGTGCCCGTCCGGTCCGCCTTCGGCGTGCCGGTCTCGAGCACCAAGCGGAGGAGGTCTTCGTACGGGGTGGGCACGGCAGTCACCCCGACAGGCTATCGCCCGTGCGTGGTTGTGGTCGTCGGGGCAGCCCGAAGCACGCACGAGCGCGATAGCCTGGCACCATGCCCGAGCTGCCCGAGGTGGAAGCCCTGGCGGTGTTCCTGCGCGAGCACGCCGTCGGTGCCGTCGTCGGCCGGATCGACGTGGCGGCGCTCAGCGTCCTGCAGACCGCCGACCCGCCGGTCACCGCGCTGCAGGGCCGCGACGTCACCGGCGTGTCCCGATTCGGGAAGTTCCTCGCGGTCGACTGCGCCGGGCTCTGGCTCGTCGTGCACCTGTCACGCGCCGGGTGGCTGCGCTGGCAGGACAACCCGTCGCCGGCCCCGCCGAAGCTGGGCCGCGGCCCACTCGCGCTGCGGGTACATCTGTTCACCCCCGAGGCCGCCACCCCCGCCTTCGACCTCACCGAGGCCGGCACCCGCAAACGTCTGGCCGTGTGGATCGTCGACCGCCCGCAGCAGGTGCCCGGCATCGCCCGGCTCGGTCCCGACGCCCTGGCCGTCACCGCCGACGAGCTGGCCGCGCGACTGGCCGGCAGCACCGCACGCCTGAAGACCGCCCTCACCGACCAGCAGGTGCTCGCCGGGATCGGCAACGCCTACTCCGACGAGATCCTGCACGTCGCCCGGCTGTCGCCGTTCGCGCCGGCGGGCCGGCTCGGCGAAGAGCAACGACAGGCGCTGTACGACGCGATGCGCACGGTGCTGCTCGACGCCGTCACCCGTTCCGTGGGGCAGGACGCCGCACGGCTCAAAGGCGAGAAGCGGTCGGGGATGCGGGTCCACGCCCGCGCCGGGCTGCCCTGCCCGGAGTGCGGCGACACCGTCCGCGAGGTCGCCTACGCCGAGCGCTCCTTCCAGTACTGCCCCACGTGTCAGACCGGCGGCAGGATCCTCGCGGACCGGCGGCTGTCGCGGCTGGTCAAGTGAGCGGTGCCGTGCGGACCCGCGCCGATCCGGACGGGCACCCCGGCGGTAGCGTGCGGCTGTGACGGTTCTCGACGGTCTCCGCGGGTGCGCCCGCACGCTCGACCCCGGCTACTTCGCGCTCGTGATGGCGACCGGCATCGTGTCGATCGGCATGCATCTGCACGGCCTGACGACGGTGTCGGCCGCGTTGCTGCTGGTCTCTGCCGTCGCCTACGTCGTCCTGCTCGCGCTGACCGGGTGGCGGCTCGTGCGGTTCCGCGACGAGGTCCGCACCGACCTCACCGACGCGAGCCGCGCATTCGGATTCTTCACGTTCGTCGCGGGCAGCAACGTGCTGGGGATCCGCCTGACCATGGACGGGTGGCACTCGACGGCCGCGGTCCTGCTCGCCGCCGCGGCCGCGACGTGGCTCGTGCTCGGCTACGTCATCCCGTGGACGGCGGTGCTCGGCACCCGCCGGCGCCCGGTGATCGCCAAGGCCAACGGCAGCTGGTTCGTGTGGGTGGTCGCAGCCCAGTCGGTCGCACTCGCCGCGGCGACCCTCGAGCCGGTCTACGACGACCTGCGCCGGCCGCTGTCGCTGGTGGCGGTGTTCGCGTGGTCGGTGGGCCTGTTCCTCTACGCCGCGGCGGGCGTGTTCGTCGCGGCACGGATGATGCAGTATCCGCTGCGGCCGGTGGACCTCACGCCGTCGTACTGGGTGTCGATGGGGGCCGCGGCGATCACCGTGGTGGCCGGTTCCCGCATCGTGGCCATGGAGTCGGCCCCGATGGTCGACGCCACCCGCGGACTCGTCGCCGGGCTGGTCGTGGTGTTCTGGGCGTTCGCGACGTGGCTGCTGCCCGCCCTCGTCGCCGCCGGATGGTGGCGGCACCGCACCCACCGCATCCGGCTGCGCTACGAACCGGGCCTGTGGTCGATCGTGTTCCCGCTCGGGATGTACGGCGTCGCCGGGATCTACCTCGCCGAGGCCGACGAGCTGCCGTGGGTCGGTGTCGTCGGCCGGACGGAACTGTGGGTGGCCGTGACGGTGTGGGCGGCGGTGTTCGCCGCGATGCTCGTGCACCTGTGGCGCACGGTGCTGCGTCCGCGTCCGGCTACCGTGGGCCGGTGACGACCGAGGCCCTCGACGACGATTCGGTGCACGGCGTGCTGCATCACCCCGACGGCGCTCCGCGCGGTGCGGTGGCCCTGACCCACGGGGCGGGCGGCAACTGCGACGCGGCGATCCTGCGGCAGCTGTGCGGCGCGTTCGCCGACGCGGGGTTCCTCGCGTTGCGCTTCGACCTGCCGTTCCGGCGCCGACGCCCGAAGGGGCCGCCGCAGCCGTCGCGGGCCGCGGAGGACCGGGCCGGGATCGCGGCGGCGGCCGAGGCGATGCGGGCCCGCACAGTCGGCCCACTCGTGCTCGGCGGTGTCTCGTACGGCGGCCGGCAGACGTCGATGCTCGCGGCCGAACGGCCCGGCGTCGCGGACGCGCTCGTCCTGCTGTCCTATCCGCTGCATCCGCCGGGCAAGCCCGAGAAAGCGCGCACCGAGCACCTGCCCGCGCTCGCCGTGCCGGCGGTGTTCGCCCACGGTGACCGCGACCCGTTCGGCACCCTGGACGAGATGCGCGACGCGGTGCCGCTGATCCCAGCGCCCGTCGTGCTGCTCCCGGTGACGGGCGCGGCCCACGACCTCGGCAAGTCGAGGACCGATCCGGCACCGTCGATCGTGCACGCCGTGTCCGGGCTGCTCTCGGACACGGCGTCCCGGGCGTAGCACCCCCGACCGCGGGCGGGGCGTCGGTGGCCGGGTCTCGGGTGGATCCTCCCCGACGACGGCCGGGGCGGTCTCTCGCATCCAGCCGAACCGCCGTTGCAGCCGGTGTCCGGCAGTCGATTCGGCCCTCCAACCTCCGACGGGACGCGGAATCCGGGGGTTAGAGTCGATCACGTCGGACCTGGGAGCAGGGAGGTGGGCGGTGCCTACGTCTCGGTTGCAGACCCCCGCGAGGACCCTGCCGATCATCCTGGCCCTGTCCCTCGCCTTCACGATCACGGTCGTCGACCCGCTGGTGCTGAGCCTGAACATGCCCCAGGTGAGCCGTGCCCTCGATGTGCCACCGCAGCTCGTCGGATTGCTCGGCGGCACGGCGACACTGGTGATGGCCGCAGCCGTCCTCGCCGCGGGCAACCTCGGCGACGCGTTCGGGCTTCGACGCCTGCTGATGTCGGGACTGGTCGTCGTCACCGTCGCCGATCTGCTCTCCATGCTCTCGCCCCACTACGCCTTCCTGCTTGCGATGCGGGTCGTGGCCGGATTGGGAATGACGGCGCTGCTCGGAGTGCCGCTGGCACTGCTCAAGACGTCCGTGACGGACAAGCAGCGGCCGACGGCCATCGGCGTCTTCGTGGCCGTCGAGATGATTCTCTGTGGGGTACTCCCTGCGTTGACGGGCTGGGCGGTGGCGGCCGCCGGCTGGCAAGTGGTGTTCCTGGTCGCACCGCTGCTGGCCGTGATCTCGCTTCTGCTGACGGCGAGGTTCGTCCCGGAGACGCCCGTTCAGCATCGCGCTCGGCTGGACGTGGCCGGCGTCGTCCTGGTCGGTACGGCGCTCCTGGCACTCGTCATCGGGCTGGCAGCCGCGCAGAACGGCATCCTCCGGCCCCAGACATGGCTGCCGTTGGCTGTCAGCGTGGTCGCCGCCGTGCTGTTCGTTCGCCACGAACGTCGCACCCCCGTACCGGCACTGGACCTGGCTCTGTTCGGAAGCCGGGCCTTCAGCGTGGCTCTGGCGGCGACCTTCACACTGAATTTCCTCATGGCCGGGCTCGGCATCGTCCTGGGGCAGTTCGGCAGTGTGGTGCTCGCGCTGTCGCCGGAGACCGTCGGCCTGCTGTTCCTCCCCGGCACGCTGCTGATCGCCGGTTTCGTGGTCTGGTCCGGGAGCCTGGTGGGGAGGTTCTCGCCGAGACCGGTGATGGTCGTCGGCCTCCTGTTCATGGCAGCCGGCGGACTGCTGATGGCGGGCACGGTCGATCCGGCAATGGCGCTGTGGTTGCTCGTCTCGGCCGTGTGGCTGTACAACCTGGGCTCGATGGTGACCTCCACCTCCGTGTCCGAGACGGTGCTCTCGCAGGCGCCGAGCGGGCAGTCCGGAACGGTGGCTTCCGTGCAGCTGGCCTTCGGGATGACCGGCTATGCGTTCGGGCCCACCGTGTACCTGCTGCTTCTCAACGTGTTCTTCCAGCGAGAATGGCTGGCCGACACCGAGGCACGCGGGCTGACGGCGACCCAGGGCGAGCAGGCCGTGGATGCCGCGCGTAGCGCGGTGGCGCAGAGCCTCGGTGGCGCCGGGTACGACCCGAACCTGCTCCGGCAGGCGGGCGGTCTCGATCTCGGCGCGGACCTGGCCGACGCGGTGCGCCTCACCATGCTGACGGTCAGCGTCCTGCCCGTCGCCGTGGCGGTGGCGGCCTTCGTGCTCATGTCCCGCCGCACGGGGCCGACGGAGCGAAGGTGACCACCAGCACGTCCCTCCGCGCCGGCTTTCCGGGGTCGACGGGCCGGATCGGCGAAACACCGTGCCAGGTGCAACGGTCGTCGCCCAGGAGGAAGGTGCCGGGTTCGCGCAGGGTCGTCGTCACGAGTCGCTCGCCGTCCGGGCCGAACACCGAGCTTTCGCCCCCGGCGGCGTTGTCGACGCCGATCAACAGGGAACCGACCAGCGTGACACCGTCGCGGTGCACGCCCTCGGGTGTGGGCCGGCCCTCGTTGTCTGCCGAGGCGACCACACGGAACGGATGCACCCACACCGTCCATTCGGGAGCTTCGTCGAGGACCGGCGCGATCCGGCCCACGAGCTTCACCGTGCGCTCGAACAGCGGATCTTCGAGGAACGCGGCCCTCAGCGGTTCGAAACGGCGGTCCCGGGCGAGGTAGAGGACGTTGGAGCCGTCCGGCTGGACGAAGTCCCGGTGCGCCGCGGGCTCCAGCGCGCCGTCGGCCGTCCGGTACCGGAATCGGCCGTAGCGCCGCAGCCGGTGCACACCCTGTTCTGCCGCGTACGGGTCGGGCTCGAGCTCCTCCCAATGCGCGGAGAACCGGACCCACGCATCGGCGTCGGCACCGAGGGATCGCCACAGGTCTGCCGCCGGCATCAGGAACGTACCCACGGAGGCGAGCGCACGCCGTGCGGCGTCGACCGGATCCGTGCCGGACTCCGCACCCCCCGCAACCGTCATCGACTCAGAATCGGCGAGGACGGCCCCCAGCGCAACCGTCGCCGGTGCAGACCACGCCGCTGCCCACAACGCCGCTGCCCACCGAAGAGCCGCCGAAGGAAACCCATGGGGTCGACGAGCGCGAACGCCACCGTCGGCACGGCGAGCTGCCCAGGAAGCGGCCTCCGCCCGCCGCGGCAGTCAACCGGTCAGGGAGCCTGCCGAGCACCGCGCAACCGATCCAGATCGTCCTGCACCCGTGCACTCACCGCCACGGGATACGGCGCCCCCGCCTCGTCGAGGGAACGAAGCGCCGTCGGAAGGGCGTCGATCTGCTGCCGTGCACGCCGTCGCGCGTCGTCGAGTCCTGTGTCGTACTGCGGCAGCCGCCGGCCGGCTCTCATGACGGGCACCAGCAGCGGCTCACCCGGGAGGTCCTCGTCCGGCCGGCCGATGGTGTCGCCGGCGAATACGCCGCCGTCGGTCCGCCGGAACACCTGCTTGCGCCCGGGATGGAGCACCTTGCCGCTCGACAGCTTCGTACGTCCGACGCCGGCGTACTCGACCAGCTTGTACGCCATGTCGAGGGTCGGCGCGTCCTGGGCGATCGACAGGTGGGTGCCCACACCGAAGCCGTCGACGGGGCAACCGGCGTCGAGCAGTGCCGCGATGCTGTACTCGTCGAGGCCCGACGAGGCGAAGATCCGGACGTCGTGCAGCCCCGCTGCGTCGAGCCGGGCGCGCGCGGCCTTCGACAGGGCACCGAGATCACCGGAATCCAGCCGGATCGCGCGCACGTCGAACCGATCGCCCAGCCGCCCGGCCAGGTCGACGACGAGGTCCACGCCGCGCAGGGTGTCGTAGGTGTCGACCAGCAGCGTCGTACCCGGATACAGCCGGGCGAACGCCTCGAAGGCCTCGGCCTCGTCGTCGAAGGCCTGGACGAAGCTGTGCGCCATCGTGCCGAACGCCGGAATCCCGTACTCCCTGGCGGCGAGCAGATTCGACGTTCCGGCGGCTCCCGCGAGGTATCCGGCGCGGGCGACTTCGAGCGCGGCGTCCGTGCCGTGCGCCCGGCGTGCGCCGAAATCCACCACCGGGCGCCCCTGCGCGGCCTCGACGATGCGCGCGGCCTTGCTGGCGAGGACGCTCTGCAGGTGGATCCGGTTCAGCACGAACGTCTCGACGAGCTGTGCCTCCAGGATCGGCGCGACGACCTGCACGATCGGTTCGTTCGGGAAGACCACCGTGCCCTCCGGCACCGCCCACACGTCGCCGGTGAAGCGCACCGCAGCGAGCTGTCCGAGGAACTCGTCGGAGAACAATCCGAGCCCGCGCAGGTATCGCAGGTCGTCGTCCTCGAACCGGAACGCCTCGAGGAAGTCGAGCACATCGGGCAGGCCGGCGGCCACCACGTACGACCTTCCGGGCGGCAGCTTCCGGAAGAACGTCTCGAACACGGCCGTCTCCGACATGCCCCGGACCGCGTAGGCCTGCGCCATCGTGACCTCGTACAGGTCGGTGAACAGCGCGGCGCCCGGGAATCGCACGGCGACCGTCACCCGAGCCCGGTCCGGGCCGGTGTGTTCTCCATACCCGAATTCTCACACGCCGGCGAGGCGCCGGCGGCCGGTTGCGTCCGGTGCACGAGAGGGGCCGTCTTCGACGGCACCTATGCTGACGGTGTGAGCACTACCGGTGACGCTACGACCGCCGGCACCGCCGTCGGTCGCCCCGGTGACGGCACCGCCGTCGGTCGCCCCGGCGACCGCACCGCCGACATCGACGGACTGCTCGCCGAGATCCGGGATCGGCTGACCGACACCGTCACCACCCGCGCGAGCCTGCAGAGCCTGCTCGAGGCGGTGCTCGTCGTCGGGTCGGGTCTCGAACTCGACTCGATGCTCCAGCGCATCGTCTCCGCGGCCGTCACGCTGCTCGACGCCCGCTACGGCGCGCTGGGCGTGCGGGCTCCCGACGGTGGACTCTCGGAGTTCGTCTACGTGGGTATCGCCCCCGAGGCGCGCGGCCGCATGGGGCATCTGCCGGAGGGCCGCGGCCTCCTCGGTCTGCTCATCAACGACCCGAGGCCGGTGCGCATCGCGGACCTGTCCCGGCATCCCGCGTCGATCGGCTTCCCTCCGGGACATCCGCCGATGAAGAGCTTCCTCGGGACCCCGATCATGGTGCGCGGCAAGGTGTTCGGCAGCATCTACCTCACGGAGAAGGTCGGTTCCCCGGCGTTCACCGAAGAGGACGAGGTGATCCTGAAGGTGCTCGCGACCTCCGCGGGCGTCGCGATCGACAACGCGCGCCTGTTCGAAGGCTCCGTCACCCGCGAACGCTGGCTCGAGGCGGTGGCGACGATCAACTCCCGGCTGCTGGTCGGCGGCTCGGTCGACGAAACGCTGGAACTGCTCGTCGACCGCGTGCGCGACCTCGCCCACACCGACGGCAGCTACGTCGTGCTCGTCGACGGCACCCAGGGCACGGTCCGGGCCGCCGCCGCACCCGGCCCGCCGTCGGCCGGCACTCGCCTCGACCTCACCGGTTCTCCTGTGCTCGAGGCGATCCGGACGCGGCGCACCCTGCTCACCGACAGTCTCGAGGGCATCCCGGACGCGGCGGGCACCGACGGCCGCGCCGTCGTCCTGCCGTTGTCCGCCACCTCCGGCGCGAGCGGCGCCCTGATCGTCACCCGGGCGGCCCGATCCGACGCGTGGGACGACGAGGACGTCACGCGGCTCGAATCCATGGCCGATCTCGTCACCGTCGCGCTGGAGTTCGCCACGCAGCAACGCAAGAAGCGGTTGCTGGACGTGCTCGCGGACCGCGACCGCATCGCGCAGGATCTGCACGACAACGTGATCCAGCGGTTGTTCGCCACCGGGATGAGCCTGCAGAGCACGCTGGTTCCCGGCACCGACCCCGACCGGGTCGCGAACGTGGTCCAGCACGCCGTCGAGCAACTCGACCGCACCGTCCGCGAGATCCGCACCACCATCTTCGATCTGCACACCACCGGCGCCGCGGCATCGACCAGCCTGCGGCGGCGGCTGCTGGACGTGGTCGGCGACCTGACCGCCCAGTCGCCGGTGGCGCCGAACGTCCAGTTCTCCGGGCCGATAGACACTCTGGTCCCCGCCCGCATCCATCCGCACGCCGAAGCGGTGCTGCGGGAAGGACTCAGCAACGCGTTGCGTCACTCGCAGTCGGAGAAGATCTCAGTATCCGTCTCAGCGGGAGACGAATTCACGATCGAGATCGTCGACGACGGCATCGGGCTGCCGGACGCCCCGCGCCGCAGCGGCCTCACCAACCTCGAGCGGCGCGCCCAGCAGTGCGGCGGCCGCTGCAGCATCGGCCCCGGCGCGACGGGCGGCACGCGCGTGGTGTGGCAGGCGCCGCTCTGACGGGTCGGCGTCAGACCTCGCGCTGCTTGCGCAACTCGGTGGCGAGCACCGCGGCCTGCGTGCGACGCTGCATCCCGAGCTTGGCCAGCAGCCGCGAGACGTAGTTCTTGATCGTCTTCTCCGCCAGGAACAGCCGCTCGGCGATCTCGCGATTGGTCAGGCCCTCCCCGATCAGCTCGAACACGGCCCGTTCCTGGTCGGACAGTTCGGCGAGCGGATCCGCCGTGCGGGACGCGCGGATGCGTTCCATGAGCGCGGCCGTGGCCCGGCTGTCGAGCAGCGAGCCGCCGGCCGCGACGGTCCGGATCGCCGACACCAGGTCGGTGCCGAGGATCTGCTTGAGCACGAATCCGGACGCACCCGCCATGATCGCGTCGAACAGGGCCTCGTCGTCGGCGTAGGAGGTGAGCATGAGAGCGCGCAGCTCCGGCATGCGGGCCCGCAGCTCACGGCACAGTTCCACGCCGTTGCCGTCGGGCAGACGCACGTCGAGGACCGCGACTTCGGCTCCGCTCCCCGGGATGCGGGCCAGCGCCTCGCCGACCGACGCGGCCTCCCCGACGACCGTGAAGTCGGGCACGCTGTCGAGCAGGTCGACCAACCCGCGCCGCACGATCTCGTGGTCGTCGACGAGAAATACCCGAGGCATCGTCCCTCACCTTTCCTGGCACCGGTGTTGCGGTGACCATGCTCGCACACCACCTGCCGCGGGCCGTTCGACGGCAGTTTCGGGACCTTCGGCACATGCGCCCGGCACAGTCCACGGGCGATGCTCGGAACGTCGCCCCGATGAGCCGTGCGGGGGTGACCGACCAGGACGAGGAGGCTGCGATGTCCACGGTGCCCGACACCTGGTCCACGAGCGACACCGAGGTCATCGCGCGTGCCGTGATCGAGGCCCCCTCCATCCACGACACCCAGCCGTGGAATCTGCGTCTCCCGGCGCGCACCGCCGAACTGGAGGAGCGGGTCGAGTTCGCCGCGCCCGGTCCGGACCCGTTGCGCCCGGATCGCCTCATCTCGTGCGGGGCCGCCGTCGCCAATCTCGAACTCGGCATCCGGGCGCTCGGCTGGAGCACCCGGACCCTGCTGCTACCGGAGCCGGAGCGGCCCGAGTTGATCGCGCGGATCGAGGCGGCGGCTCCGGCCACCCCGTCGAGCACCGATCTGGGGTACTTCGCCGCGATCTCGCACCGGCGCAGCCACCGCGAGTCGTTCGCCCGGATCCCGGTGCCGGCCACCACCATCGCCGACGTGATGGCGGGCGCCGGC
>NZ_AJFC01000086.1:0-32373 GCF_000256505.1 Rhodococcus sp. P14
GACATTCGCGGTGTCCGGGTTCGCCTGCTGGCCTCGGACGAGGCACCGGCCCTCGCCGACATGCTCACGTACTCGGCCGAGGCGATGCGCCGCAACCCGCACTACCAGCGCGAGATGTTCCGGTGGACGTCGCACTGGCATCCGGAGGGCAACGCCGAGGTGGTGACCGACTGGGGCGCCGACCTGGACGCCGGCGGAGCGGCCGGGCGCGCACTGATCACCACCGGCGTGCCGGACACCGCCGAACTCGCGGCGGCCATCGACCGGGAGACCGTGCTGGTCTTCTCGGTACAGTCCGCCGATCCGATCGACCTGGTGCGGGTGGGCATCGCATCCGAGCGGGCGTGGCTGGCGGCGGTCGATGCCCGGCTGTCCGCCTCCGTGCTCACCTATCCACTGCGCGTGGAGGACTCCGCGGCCCGGCTCGCCGAACGGATGGACCTCGACGGTCTTCCGCAACTGATCATGCGTATCGGGTTCTGACCGGACCGAACGGGGCGTCGCAGGGGGGCGCCCCGACCAATCAGAGAGGGAATGCATCACTGTGACAAGGGAACTCACGGACCTGCAGCTGCTCCGGGAGCTCGAGCCGATCGCCGAGGACAACGTCCACCGCCACCTGGCGATGGCGAAGGACTGGCATCCGCACGACTATGTTCCGTGGGACGAGGGCCGCAACTTCGCCGCCCTCGGCGGCACCGACTGGGATCCCGCCCAGTCCGCGTTGTCCGACACCGCCCAGGCAGCGATGATCACCAATCTGCTCACCGAGGACAACCTGCCCTCCTACCACCGTGAGATCGCCGAGCACTTCAGCCTCGACGGCGCGTGGGGCACGTGGGTGGGACGTTGGACGGCCGAGGAGAACAAGCACTCCGTCGTCATGCGGGACTACCTCGTGGTCACCCGCGGGGTGGACCCCGTCGCACTCGAGAACGCGCGCATGGCGCACATGACCACCGGCTTCGACCCGGGGTCGACATCGATGCTCGAGTCCGTGTCGTACGTGACCTTCCAGGAACTGGCGACCCGGGTCTCGCACCGCAACACCGGCAGGGCGTGCGGCGACCCGATCGCGGACCGCATGCTCGCCCGCGTCGCCGCGGACGAGAACCTGCACATGATGTTCTATCGCAACATCGTCGACGGCGCCCTCGACATCGCCCCCGACCAGACGTTGGCCGCGATCATGAGCGTGCTGACCCGGTTCCGGATGCCCGGTGCGTCGATGGCGAACTTCCGGCGCAACGCCGTCCTGATCGCCAAGGGCGGCATCTACGACCTGCGCCAGCACCTCGACGACGTGGTGCTGCCGGTGCTCCGCAAGTGGCGCGTGTTCGAGCGCACCGACTTCGGCGGCCGCGGCGAACAGCTGCGCGAGGACCTCGACGCCTTCCTCACCGATCTGCAGACGAAGGCCGAGCGGTTCGAGGAAGCCCGGGACCGCGCGCTCGCACGTCAGGCCCACCGCGACGAGCACGCGGGGGCGAGCGCATGACCAGCGTGCGTGAGCCCGGGACCGGAACCCCCCGGACCGGAACCCCCCGGACCGGAACCCCCCGGACCGGAACCACCGACAGCAAGCTGTTCGGCTCGGTTCTGGACATGGCGCGCGCCGCGAAGCGCGGCGACGTGTCCGGCTGGCTGACCGCCAAGAGCAGTACCCACCGCCCGGAGGACGTCGCCTACCTGAGCTCGGTGCTGCTGGGCGTCCTCATCGAGAACGACGCGGTCCGTCGCGGCATCCATCCCGCCGACGTCTGGCGCGAACTGCGCGAGCGTGGCCTCGACGACTTCGGCTGACTCGCGCACCGAGGAGACCACCGTGCGACGATGCCCGGCACCCGCTTCCGGGTGCCGGGCATCGAGCGTCCGGGTACGGTCGCGCGGTGCGGTGCTTCTCGCGCGCGTGAGAACGCGCGCGAGAAGCACCCAGCCGCGCAACCACATGCGGCGCAGGCCGGGACGGGAGGGCTACTTCTCGCCGTCGGGCCGGACGATCAGCACGGGGCAGTCGGCGGTCTGCATCAGCGCATTGCTGGTCGATCCGAGCAGCAGGCCCTTGAACCCGCCGCGACCTCGGGAGCCGACGACGATCAGCTGGGCGCGTTCGGCGTACTCGCTCAGCACCCGCACCGGCCGGTCCCGCGCGACGACGCGTTCGACGACGACGTCCGGGTAGCGCTCCTGGAACCCGGCGAGGTTCTCGGCGAGCACGACCTCCTCGCCCGTCTGGATCCGGCTCCACTGCGGATCCTCGGGCACCGCGCCCAGCGACGGCTGCACGCTCACGTCGCTCCACACGTTCACCGCGACGAGCGTGGCCTTGCGGGCGGCCGCCTCGGCGAACGCCACCTCGACGGCGCGCACCGACGCCTCGGAGCCGTCGACGCCCACCACGACCGGGCCGTCGGAGGGGGGTGCCCCGTCGAGGGTGCGGCCGCGCACGATCGCGACCGGGCAGTGGGCGTGCGAGGCGAGACCGAGGGTGACGGAGCCGACGAGCAGCCCCTTGACCTCGCCGAGGCCGCGGGAGCCGAGCACGACGGTGTCGGCACGGCGCGAAACCTCGACGAGGGTGGGGACGACCTTGCCCTCGATCTGCTCGGTGGTGATCTCGACCGGGCCCTGCTCGTCGGCGATGCGCTTGGCGAGCACCACGGCGCTGTCGAGCCGGGCCCGCGCCGTCTCCTTCATCTCCTCGTGGAAGCTCTCCGCGAGGTAGGGCTCGGAGTAGTAGAAGGCGGGGATGTGCACGACGGTGACGATGTGCAGCGGCAACGCACGGGCCGCGGCGGCGCGGGCCGCCCAGATCACCGCGGTGGCCGCCGCGTCGGATCCGTCGACCGCGACGACGATCGGTTGGGTATCGGTCATAGGTGTCCCCTCTGTCGGCGGGCCGGCGGCCCGGTTCTCGCGAGCGTCAGTTGCAGATCTCCCGCAGCTGTTCGATCAGTCGGACCCGGCCGGCGGTGTTCTCCGCGATCGGGGTGACGGTGAGGGTGGTGACGCCGGCTTCGGCGAACGCGGCGACCCGCTCCCGGACGTAACTCTCGGGGCCGATCAGCGAGACGGCCCGCACGAGGTCGTCGGGCACTGCGGCGGCCGCCTCCTCCTTGCGGCCGGCGAGGTACAGGTCCTGAATGGTCTCTGCTTCCTTCGCGTAGCCGTAGCGGACGGCGAGATCGTTGTAGAAGTTCTTCCCCTTCGCACCCATGCCGCCGATGTACAACGCCAGGTGCGGGCGCACGAAGTCGAGGAGGAAGTCGACGTCGTCACCGATCGCGAGGGCGGCCCCGACGTAGACCTGCAGGTCGCCCAGCGAGGGGTCGCGCTTGGCCTTGCCGCGCGCGAGGGAATCGCCCCAGACGTCGGCGGCCTTCTCCGGATGGAAGAAGATCGGCTCCCAGCCCTCGGCGATCTCGGCGGTCATCTCGACGTTCTTGGGGCCGATCGCGGCGATCAGGACGGGGATGCGTTCCCGCACCGGGTGGTTGATGAGCTTGAGCGGTTTGCCGAGCCCGGTGCCCTTCTCCGGCGGCAGCGGGATCTGGTAGTACTTGCCCTGGTATTCGACCTTTTCCCGGCGCCACACCTGACGGCAGATGTCGACGAGCTCCCGGGTGCGGCCGAGCGGCGCGTCGTACTTGACGCCGTGGAATCCCTCGATGACCTGCGGGCCGGACGCACCGATCCCCAGGACGAAACGGCCGTCGGAGACGTAGTCCAGTCCTGCGGCGGTCATCGCGGTCAGGCTCGGCGTGCGGGTGTAGATCTGGAAGATGCCCGAGGCCAGCTCGAGTCGTTCGGTCTTGGCCGCGAGGTAGCCGAGCTGACTGACCGCGTCGAACGAGTACGCCTCCGGCACGAAGATGATGTCGAGGCCGGCCCGTTCCAGATCGGCCACCTCCGCCGCCGTCTCGGCGAAGCCGCCGCTGTAGTTCAGTCCCATCCCGATGCGCATCGGCATACCCCGTGATCCGTTGGTGCGTGCCCGGACGGGCACGCTCGTACCGTTTTCCCGGTACCCTACCGCCGGGGCGCGGCACCGATCCTCAGGACTCGTCGGGGCGCACGACCATCACGGGGCAGTGGGCGTCCCGGATCAGCGAGTTGCTGGTGGAACCGAGCAGCATGCCGGTGAATCCGCCGCGTCCGCGGCTGCCGACCACCAGCAGCTGCGCCTTCTCGGACCAGGCGAGCAGGTGAGCGCGCGGCCCGTCGACGTACACCTCGCGGCGCACGTTCACGTCGGGGTAGCGGTCGTGGAATCCGGCGAGACGCTCGGCGAGCAGGGCCTGCTCGGATTCCGCGAACGCGTCGGGATCGATCGAGACCTCGACGGCCTCGTCGAACGTCCCGCGCCGCATGTCGCTCCACACGTGGACCGCGACCAGGTCGACACCCCGCAGACCGGCCTCCTCGAACGCCGCGTGCACGGCCTTCTCGCTGAGGGTGCTGCCGTCGACCCCGACGACGACGGGCCGGGTGTCGGGCAGGGACTCCGGTGCCTCGCCGCGAACGACGACGACGGGGCACCGGCCGTGGCTGGCCACGGAAACGGGGGTGGAGCCGAGCAGGGCCTCGCCCACCCGGCCGGTGCCGGAGGAACCGAGCACGAGCATGCGCGCGTGGGCAGACAGGTCGATGAGCCAGCGGGCGCTGCCGGTGGCGGCGAGTCGGGTGGTGATCTCGAGCGCCGGCGCGACGGTGCGGGCGACCTCCTCGGCCCGTTGCAGCAGCGTCTTGCCCTCGTCCTCGACCCATTCGAAGACCTGCGCGGTCTGGATGAACGGCGCCCCGCTGTACCCGCTGGGGGCGAAGTCCAGAGCGTGCACGATGTGCAGCGGCAACCCGCGGTCGGCGGCGGTCGCGGCGGCCCACCGGACGGCGTCGTCGGAGGCCGGAGAGCCGTCGATCCCGACCACCACGGTGTTCGACCGCACCGCCTCGTCGTGCGCGGGTTCGTGGTGCGTCTTGCTGCCGGGGAACTTCACGTCGGTCACCGCTCTCGTCGCAGGGATCGTCCTCGGCCTCGAGGTTAACCCGCTCCCCCTGGGCCAGGAATGGTCTTTGGTCCTTCTCCGGGAAGTCCGGAGCCACTGGTCCGGCGGGGAGGATGCGGCCACAATCGTGGGGAGAGGAGGCGCGTCATGTCCGGTGGTCCGATCCGCGTGACGGATGCCGCGGCCCGCAAGGTCCGCGCGGCGGACGTGATGAGCACGCCGGTGCTGGCGGTGACGGTGGACGCCACCTTGGAGCGGGCCGGGGAGGTGCTGGCGCGCAACGGTTTCACCACACTTCCGGTGGTGGACGAGTACGGCCGGTTGTGCGGCCTGATCACCGAGGAGGCCCTGGCGGGGGCGCACCTGGCGCGGCTGTCGGTGTATGCCGATCTGCCCGAGCCGATCGTGAGCGCGATCCGCCGGCCGCTGACGGTGCGGGCGGTGGCGCTGCCGCCCGTCGCCCTCGACGCGGACGCGGAGCTGTTCGACATCGCGCGAGCGATGCTGCAGATGCGGCTGCGGTCCGTGCCGGTGGTGCGCGACGGCCGGCCGATCGGAATCGTCAGCTGGCGCAATATCCTTCCCCTGCTCGAGCACTGAAGACCGGAAAGCGATCTGCGTCACATTAAATTGTCATTTGGGATGACAATTATCTAGTCTCGGTTCATGCAACTCACCCAGTTCACCGATCTCGGACTGAGAGTTGTCATGTACCTGGCGGCCGCCGCGCCCGACAGCTCCCCCAGTACCAGAAGCGTTGCCGAGCAACTGGAGTTGTCGTACGCCCACACCACCAAGGTGGTCGCACGACTGAGCGAACTCGGCGTCGTCACGACCCGCCGCGGCCGCGGCGGCGGACTGGCCATCACCGAACTCGGCCGGTCCGCCACCGTCGGATGGCTCGCCCGGCAACTCGAAGGCGACAACGAGGTCGTCGCCTGCGAGGGCGACAAGCCGTGTCCGCTGCGCGCCGGGTGCAGCCTCCGGGGCGCACTGCGACGCGCCCAGGAGGCGTTCTACACCGCCCTCGACGCCGTCACCGTCGCCGACCTCGCCCGCCCGCCCACCCGCACCGTCCTGCTCGAACTCACCCGCCCCGCCGTCTGACCGCAGGGTTCCACAGCCCGCGAACCCGCCCAGCCCGATCGAAACGGAGTCCACGATGCCGCTCTCAGCCGAGTCCAAGGAAGTCATCCGCGCCACCCTCCCCGCCGTGGGTGCCGCCATCGGCGACATCACCCCCCTGTTCTACAAGAAGATGTTCGCCGCGCACCCCGAGCTCGAGCGGAACCTGTTCAACCGCGGCAACCAGAAGCAGGGCGAACAGCAGAAGGCCCTCGCCGGCTCCATCGCCGCGTTCGCGACCCTGCAACTCGACCCCGATCCCGCCCGGGTCGAGGCCATCCTGTCCCGCATCGCGCACAAGCATGCCTCCCTCGGCATCAAGCCCGACGAGTACTGGATCGTCCACAAGCACCTGTTCGAGGCCATCGTGGAGGTCCTCGGCGAAGCCGTCACCCCCGAGGTCGCCGCGGCCTGGGACGAGCTGTACTGGCTGATGGCCAACACCCTCATCAAGCTCGAGGACGACCTGTACAAGGCCGCGGGCGTCGCACCGGGCGACGTGTGGCGCACCGTCCGCGTCGCCGAGCGCCGGCACCAGTCCGCCGACACGGTCTCGTTCGTCCTGACCTCGCTCGACGGCGCCCCGCTGCCTGCTTTCCGCCCGGGTCAGTACCTCTCGGTGGGCGTCGTGCTCCCCGACGGCGCCCGCCAGATCCGCCAGTACAGCCTGACCAACGCGCCGTCGCAGGGAGACTGGCGCATCACCGTCAAGCGGATCCTGGCGACCACCACCCCCGACGGCGCCGTCGCGCCGGCCGGTGAAGTGTCGAACTTCCTGTACGACAACGTCTTCGAAGGCGACGATCTGCAGGTGACCACGCCGTTCGGCGACCTGGTGCTGCCCGACGACGGCGCCCCGCTGCTGCTGGCCTCCGCCGGCATCGGCTGCACCCCGATGATCGGCATGCTCGCGCATCTGGCGGAAACCGGTGACGAGCGCAAGGTTTCGGTGCTGCACGCCGACCGCTCCGTCGCCAACCACGCCCACCGGCACGAACTCGCCACCCTCGTCGAGCGCATCCCGTCCGCCGAGGTGCACCGCTGGTACGAGGATCTCGGTGCCCGCGAACCGCTCGAGACCGTGCGCGTGGGCCGGGCCGACGTGTCGGACCTGCCGCTCGACCCGAACACCAAGGCGTACCTGTGCGGTCCGCTGCCGTTCATGCTCTCGCTGCGCGAGGCCCTGATCGAGCGCAACGTGCCCGCCGAGAACATCCACTACGAGGTGTTCGGCCCGGACAGCTGGGCCCCCAGCGCCTGAGTCCCAGCGCCTGAGTCCCAGCGCCTGAGTTCCCTGCGACCGTGCCCCGGCCCCGGCCGGGGCACGGTCGTCTCCACGATCCGGCGCTAGGCTCGCTCGCATGGACGACGTCGCGGTCCCCGCCCGTGCGGACACGCCCCGCGGTCCCGCCCGGATCGGACTGCTCGTGCTGCTCCTCGTCGCGCTCACGGCCACGCTGCGGACCCCGGTGGCGCCCGCGCCGGCCGACACCCCACCGACCGAGTTCAGCGCCGCCCGCGCGACGGCGCACGTCGAGGCGGTGGCCGCGCAGCCGCGCCCGCCCGGCTCGGCCGGCCATGCCGCGGCGCGGGACTACCTGGTCCGCGTCCTCGACGGACTCGGCTGGGCCGCCCGCGTCGACGACGGCGTCGGCTGGTCGACCACCGCCGTGCAGGGCACCCAGCGCGGCGGCCGGGTCGCCAACGTGGTCGCCACCCTCCCGGGCACCGACCCCACCGGTTCCGTCGTGCTCGCCGCGCACTACGACACGGTCCCCGCTTCCCCCGGCGCGGGCGACGACGGGATCGGAATCGCCACGGTCCTCGAGGCCGCCCGGGCCCTGTCCGCCGGCCCCCGTCCCCGGAACGACGTGACGGTGCTCGTCACCGACGGCGAGGAACGCGGCCTGCTCGGCGCCGAGGAGTACACGAGGCGGCAGCCGGCCGACGCGCGGCCGACCGTGGTGCTCAACCACGAGGCCCGCGGCAACGGCGGCGTCCCCGTCACCTTCCGGATCTCCTCACCCAACGCCGGTCTCGTGGGTGTGCTGTCCGACGTGCCGGGCACGACCGCGGACTCGTTCACCCAGACGGCGTTCGAGTTGCTGCCCAACGATACCGACTTCCGCCGCCTCACCGAGGCCGGCCTGCACGCCGCGGACACCGCGGTCGCCGGCGGCGGCGCCTACTATCACAGCCCCGTCGACACCGCGGACCGGCTCGACACCTCGTCGCTGCAGCGCATGGGCGAAACGACCCTCGCTGCGGCACAGCGATTCTCGTCCATCGACCTGGCCGAACTCGGTTCCGGCGGCGACGACGTCGTCGTCACCCTGCCCTGGGGACCGGTGCACTTCCCCCGCTGGCTCGAGATCGCCCTGACCGCGCTGCTCGCCGCCGTCACCGGTGCCCTCGTGGCCCGGCGGATCCGGGACGGCACCGCCTCGGCGGGCCGGCTCGCGGCATCGGGCGGGATCTCGATCGCCGTGGCGGCCGCGGCGGCGGGTGCGGCGTTCGTCCCGTGGTGGCTCGCGCTGCGGATCGCCCCCGGGCAGGCCTCGGCGGTCCTGCGGGAACCGTACCGGCCGGTGCCCTATCAGGTTGCCGCGGTGGCCGCGGCCGTCGCCGTCCTGCTCGCGGCGTACCCGGCGGTGCGCCGCCGCGTCGGCCCGGCGGCGTTCGCGACGGGCGCGCTGCTCGCCGTCGCGGTCACCGCCGTGGCCGCGCTGCCCTTCCTGGGCGTCGCGACCGTCCTGGTCCTGCCGGCGCTGCCGGCCGCGGTCGCCGCGCTCGTCGTGGACCGGCTGCCGGCCGACCGGCGCGGGTGGCGGACGCCCGTGACGGTGGCCGGGACCGTGCCGGCGGTCGTGGTGCTCGTGCCCGGCGCGGTCGCGTCGTTCGACGCCGGTCTGCTCACCGGAGCGCCGCTCGCGGGCGTGTTCGTCGCGGTGCTGTTCGCGCTGGCGCTGCCGCTCGTCGACGCCGCCGGCGACCCGTCGCAGCTGCGGCTCGCCGCGATCGATCGCCGCCGCGGCGGTCGTGGTGGTGGCCGCGCCGACCGGGGGTTGGGTCAACCGCGACGGCGCCACCCCGCCGCGGCAGGAACAGCTCCTCTACGCACTGAACGCCGACACCGGCGCCGCCGTGTGGGCCTCGCCGCGCGCCCCCGCGTCGGACTGGAGCCGCGCCCTGTTGACCGAGGCGCCGGCCACCCTGCCGGACGCGTTCCCGTGGCGCAGCGAGACCAGGTTCGCCCACGGCCGGGCACCGGCCGCGCCGCTGCCCGCGCCCGGGCTCGACGTCGTCGCGGACGTCACCGACGGCGACGAGCGGACGCTGACGTTGCGGCTGACGTCACCGCGCGGGGCGCCCACGGTCGGGCTGTGGGTGGACGAGACGACCGCGGAGGTGCGCGAGGTCGCGGTGGCCGGCCGGAACGCCGCACCGGCCGCGCCGTTCGGGTTCCTGTTCTCGGGGACGCCGGCCGAGGGCATCGAGGTGCGGCTGACCGTCGTTCCGCGCTCCGGTACCACCGTGCTGCACGTCGCCGATGTCACCGACGAGCTGACCGCGGTCCCGGAATACCGCGCTCCGGACGACCGGGTCGTGGTCACCCCGGCGGTCGCGGTGACCCGGACCGTCCGGTTGTGATCACACCGCGCCGAGCGGCCACTCGTGAACGGGCTTGCCACCGAGCATGTTCCGGATGTAGTCGCGCATCATTCCGTGGAGGGCGGTGCGCCGGTCGGCGCCGGCGTCCTCCCGTTCGACGACCTGCGCGCGCTGCCACGCCGCACCGGTCTGCCGGTTCAGGCACCGGCCCTCGATGATGCCCAGGTACCTGTCCCGCGCCTGCTGCGACAGGCCGAAGGCGGTCAGCCCCGCGTCCGCCATCGGCAGCAGCCGGCGCAGCACGAGTTCGTCGGCTCCGACCCACCCCAGTCCGGGCCAGTACAACCGCGCGTCGAGACCGTACTTGGCCCCGATCCCGAGGTTCTCGCGGGCGGCGTCGAAGCTCATGAACCGGCACAGCGGCACGTCGGCATCGACGAGAGCCCGCAGCGCCCCGTAATAGAACGCGGCGTTGGCCATGACGTCGAGCACCGTCGGCCCCGCCGGCAGCACCCGGTTCTCGAGCCGCAGGTGCGGGTGGTCGTCGGCGACGTCGTAGACGGGCCGGTTCCAGCGGTAGATGGTGCCGTTGTGCATCTGCAGCTCGCGCAGGCCCGGAGTCCGTCCGGCATCGAGCTCGGCGAGCGGGTCGACCTCGGAGACCTCGGGAAGCAGTGCCGGAAAGTACCGCGAGTTCTCCTCGAACAGGTCGGTCACCGAGTCAATCCAGCGCTCGCCGAACCACACCCGCGGGCGCACCCCCTGGTTCTTCAGCTCCTGAGTGCGGGTGTCGGTGGCCTGCGCGAACAGCGGAATCCGGCTCTCGTGCCACAGCGCCTTGCCGGCGAGGAACGGGGAGTTGGCGGCGAGCGCCACCTGCACCCCGGCCAGGCACTGGGCGGCGTTCCAGTGTTCGGCGAAGTCTTCCGGAGCCACCCGCAGATGCAGTTGCAGCGACGTGCACGCCGCCTCCGGCACGACCGAGTTGGCATCGGCCCGCAGTTGTTCGGCACCGTCGCGGCCGGGCAGGGGCACGCCGTCGAGATCGAGTTCGATGTCTTCGCCGCGCGCGGCGAAGATCTGCTCGTTGAGGGCCTCGTAGCGCGGATTGGCGGTGATGCGTTCCCGGTCGAGGTGGGCGAGCTCGAGCGTCGGCAGCATGCCGATCATGACGAGCTGGGCGTCCTGTCGGTGCATCCGCGTGTCGGCGCGGCGCAGCGACTCGCGCAGGGAGTTCTCGATGTCGAGGACGGCGTCGCCGGCGAACGGCCCGGGGTCGACGTTCATCTCGACGTTGAACTGGCCGAGCTCGGTCTGGAACACGGCGTGATCGTCGATCGCCTGCAACACCTCGAGGTTGCACATGGCCGGTTCCATGTCGTCCTGGACGAGGTTGAACTCGATCTCCATGCCCAGGAGCGGCTCCGGGCGTTCGCGCGCATCGGTGAAGGCGCCTTCGCGCAGCATCCGCTCCAGGGCGGCCAGGCAGGCCTGCACCTTGGTGCGGAACTCGCGCCGGTCGGCGCGAGTGAAGGACCGAGCCTTGATCTGCGTGCCCATGGAGCCGTGTCCCTCTCCCCTGCTAGGTGATGATTCGTCAGCCTAGCGGCCGAGCGACCGCAGGTGGGGGCGAGCGTCAGACGGCGCGGTAGCTGCTCCAGTCGGCGACGACGCCGCGTGTGCTGAGCCAGGCGTTGGGGTCGGTCTTGCCGCCGGCCTGATCCCACACCTCGAAGTGCAGGTGCGGTCCGGTGGACCAGCCCCGGTTGCCGACGGTGGCGATCTGCTGACCGGCGGTGACCCGCTGGCCGGCGCTGACCTGGTAGGTGTCCACGTGGCCGTAGACCGCGGTGGTGCCGTCGTCGTTGAGGACGCGCACCCACTGGCCGTAGCCGGAAGCGGCGCCCGCGTCGAGCACGGTGCCGTCGGCGGCGGACTTGATGGGGGTGCCGATGGGGGCGGCGATGTCGATGCCGCCGTGGTGGCTGCCCCAGCGGGGGCCGAAGTTCGAGGTGAGCGTGCCCGAGACGGGCTGCACGGTGGCGGGCTTGGCCGGGTTGAGGTTGTTCAGCCAGCCCTGACCCGTGGCGAACTGGTCGACCAGGGCGTCGAGCTCCGGCGGCAGGGCGGGAGCGGCGGCATGCCCGTGGCCGTGTTCGTCGGCGGGGGCGGGCGCTCCGGGCAGCTGCGGGAGCTCGAAGCCCTCGGGCAGCAGACCCTGGGGCACCTCGAAGGGCAGCGTGCCGGTCTGAGCGGGGGCGGGGGCGGCACTGGCCGTGCCGGCGGTGAGCTGCGCGCCGACGGCGAAGAAGGCGCCGGTGGCGGCGGCGACGGTGGCGGCCTTCACGGGCGCCGACGGGCCGGCGGGCTCGACGCGGTGCCGGCCGCGGCCGGAGGACGCACCGGACAGGTCCATCTCGAAGGTGGTCGCCTCGTCGCCTGCCCGCTGGTGCCGTCCCACAGTTGCTACCTCATCCGTCGTCCGTTGCGCGCCGGGTGACCCCCGGCCGTTTCTGGCGACTCAAAGTAACAAAACGATATAGGCCAGCGCCAGCGTTACGTTTCGGACACCGTCGCGGTGGGTAGGGCGGCCGACGCCGCGGCGCCGTCGTCGGCTGTCGCGCTTCCCGCGCCCTCGTGAACAGCGGAAACCCGTCCTGCGGTGGGCACGACACGGCGGAAGCGTCCACCGGACCCCGACGCCGCGTCCCACTCCCGCACAACCGGCCGGAGCCGCCTCCGGTTATGTGATTGTGATCACAGCGGTTCGCCTGCCGCCTCAGCCGACATACGCGAGGGGCGCGTCGGGGACATAGTCGACGCACGAGAGCAACGGCGTCGGCGACGGGCTGAGGTAGCCGGTATCGAATGCCTGGATGCGCTGCTCGACGGTGCCGTGGGTGCGCTCCGGCCCCTTGTCCTCCCCCACCGCGGCGAACGCCCGCCCCAGTGATGCCAGGTCGGCCTGCTCGATCGTGACGCCGAGATCCCGTTCGGAGTACGCGACGAAGGCGCCCGATCCGCAGTCGGCCTGGTTCTCGTACGGGATTGCGCTGTTGGGTTCTGCCGGGTCGGGCTGCGGCAGCCCCAGCATCGTCTGGAAGTGATGCGTCACCTCATGGCTCAGCACCGCGGCAACGGCGATCTCCCCGTAGTCACTCACCAGTTCCCTCGCCGCCTTCTCGCCGATGTAGAGGCTGCGGTCGGCCGCGCAGTACATCAGCGAGTTCTCGTCGTAGGCGCAGCCGGGCGCCGCCTCCCCCGGCTTCCCGGCCGATACCGCGTAGTAGGCGTTCGGATGCGGCATGTCCGTATAGGTGGCGTCGATCCACGACTCGATCGACGGAAGGAAGCACTGCACATACGGTCCCATCATCTCCGTCGTGTACTGCCCGGTGGGCCCGGCGGCGAACGGACACTCCGCCGTGGGCGAAAGCTGTTGCAGTGCAGCCTCGTCCTCCGCGGCGGCCGGAGCGACGGCACCGAGGGCGGGCACCACGGCGACGACGGCCACGGCGGCGAGGCGGATCGTGCACGAAACGGAACGAGGCATGAGCACTCCCGGGGGACGAGGATTCGGCTTGCGGATCCACCCTCCGGCGTGCGGGGGTCTCGATCCAGGGCTCTTCGGGCTGCGCCCCGTCACCCCGAGGGGGACGTTTCCCACCCCCGGGATCACTGGCCGCACCTCCGCCGGGATGCGCCCGACCGCCGCCGCCGGGGTGCGCCCGACTGCCGCCGCCGGGGTGCGCCCGACTGCCGTCGCCGGGGTGCGCCCGACCGAATGTCACATGCGTTCGGCTGGATCGACGGCGTGTGACATTCGGTCGGGCGGAGTGGCCGGGCGGAGTGGGCGGGTACAACCGCTGCGCCCCAGGTCCGCGACCGTTTCACACCGGTACCCCGATCCCGGCTACACTCACACCGCGCATCGAATCGAACCGGTTCACCGCGCGCCGCCCTCGTAGCTCAGGGGATAGAGCACGGCTCTCCTAAAGCCGGTGTCGCAGGTTCGAATCCTGCCGGGGGCACACGGGAACGCCGGCCGAGTTCCGCTGCCGGCCCTGGATCAGTCGACCTTCGCTTCAGGGGCGACGTCGAGCCGCAGGTACGACCGGACGCCGAACAGGCGGTGCATCCTTCTCGATGCCGGTGTCAGATGCGGTTCCGCTTCCGCTGCGGGCACGATCACGGGAGCGACGACGTCGTAGCGCACGCCGGCCTGCTCGAGGGTGCAGCCCCCACCGGCCAGGACGTTGCGGCACCAGTCGACGTCGGTGCCGTAGGGCAGATGGACGAAGAACGACTGTCCGGCTCGTTCCGCCCAGACCGGGGTGACGTACGGCTTCCCGGATCGGCGGCCGACGTGGTGCACCGCGGTGACCGTCGCCCCTCTCCTCTTCAGGATCACCGGGTTGAGGACGGACTTGTTGTACCGGCGCACGGCAGTCAGGGCGGGCTTCCAACGCGAGCGCCACACGGCGACACGCACCACCGTGAAGGCTGTGTCGACGACGAGCACGGCGCCGTCGTACACCCGCTCGGCCAGTCGCCGGAGCACGGACCGGCCGGTCGCAGCTCCACCCTCGTCACTCACGGGGGATATCGGCCCGGCTCGCCGTGTCGGCCGAGCGGCCGTCGGCATCCGGTCCGTCCGCGGAGTTCGCCCACCGGAGGAACCTCGCTGCGAGGTCGGCACGTAGTTCAGCGAAGAGGTCGCCGTCCCGCGCGGGGTCCAGGTGCTCGACGGTGTCCAAGTGCGCCCGTACCGTCACGGATTCGTCGCCGCGAAGGCTGGCGATCCACCGCTCCACCGGGCCGGGCGGAGCGGGAACCGGACGGGGCACCACCACGTACTTCTCGAAGACCTTCCGAAACCGCTCCCAGCATTCCTGTTCCTGCTGCAGGAGGTACCACGGCCACTCGACGACCCGCCCCCGGAGGCACACCCTCGTCGAGGGGCCGTACTCGAGCGGATTCCACTGTGGCGGACGCGTGAACACCACCTGCAGGTCCACACAGCCCCGGTCGCTGCCGGGTGTACTCATCAGCGACAGGGTGTGCAGGTTCCGACCGTCCCCGGGACACCGGTACCGGATCGCCGGCGCACCCTGGCACGGCGCGTAGTAGCTTGCCGGCACGATCGCCGCGCCGTCGACGATCCAGCCGACGGACAGATCCTCGTGGCCGTGCTCGAAGGAGATCAGCACGGTTTCGGAGAAGTCGATCTGCCGGCCGACCCACACCCCGCGTCGGCAGAGCGACGGCGTCTTCGTGTAGTCCTCGGTCACGAGATGCCGCCCGGTTTCCGAGCGTTCCCGGGTCTTCTCGACGAGCGGGTAGGTCATTGCTCCCCCTCTCGGCTTACTCGACTCCACGGTAGACCGAAGAGCAGGCGGCGGAGCCGGTTTCCTGCTGCGGAGCGGACAGCTACCTGCTCAGTCCGATCGTCCGTGCGACTCGTACGCGGCCTGTTCCGCCGCCACGGCCTCGGCGACGTGCGCTTCGGCGACGGCGGCGTCCACCCCGAGACCGCCGAGAACGCCGCTGCCGTTCTCGTGGTCGAGCAGGGCGAGGAGGATGTGCTCGGTGCCGATGTAGTTGTGCCCGAGCCGCAGCGCCTGCCGGAAGGTCAGTTCCAGCACTTTCCGGGCGCGCGCGTCGTAGGGGATCAGGTCGGGCACATCCCCCGTCGCCGGCGGGAGCGTCGCCGCCACGGCGCGACGGACCGCGTCCGGCGACACATCCTGCGCGACGAGCGCGCGCATCGCGAGGGCTTCGGGTTCGCTCAGCAGACCGAGCACGAGATGCTCCGGGGCGATCTCGGCATTGCCGGCCGCCCGGGCCTCGTTCTGTGCCGCCACGACGACGTTCCGGGCACGTTCGGTGAATCGGCTGAAGCCTTGTTCGGAATCGAGATCGGCGGAACCCTTGGGCACGAAACGTTTCTGGGCCGCCTGCTTGGTGACGCCCATACTGCGGCCGATGTCGGTCCAGGACGCGCCGGAGCGACGGGCCCGGTCGACGAAGTGGCCGATCAGGTGGTCGGCGACCTCTCCGAGATGCTCGGCGGCGAGAACGGCGTCCGTCAGTTGTTCGAGGGCATCGGAGTGGACCTTCTCGATGGCGTCGATGAGGTCGTCCAGCCGCACGGGATTGCTCATGGGGATCGGATTCGTCATTCGTCAACCATAGGTTGACGCATGACGCTCGTCAACGCTCGGTTGACGACGATTCCGGCGTGCCTCCCACGTGCGCCGACTCCGGGTACCGTCGTCGCATGGACCCCGATGTCCGCACCGGCCCCGGCCGCCGCCGCGAGCCCCTCATCGCACCCAGCCTGGCCTCGGGCGACCTGGCGCGTCTCGCGGACGAGGCGCGGATCGTGGCCGGTGGATCCGACCGCGGAGCCGACTGGCTGCACATCGACGTGATGGACGGGCACTTCGTCCCCAACCTCACCTTCGGGCTGCCGGTCGTGCGGTCCCTGGCCCGGCACACGCCGCTGCCGCTCGACTGTCACCTGATGATCGAGGACCCCGACCGGTGGGCAGTCGACTACGCCGAGGCCGGCGCGTACAACGTCTCCGTGCACATCGAGGCGACCCGCGACCCGATCGCCCTCGCCGGTCGCCTGCGAGCCGCCGGCGCCCGTGCCGGTCTCGCGTTCGCACCGCAGACCCCGCTCGAACCGCACCTCGGCACGCTCGCGCACTTCGGCACGCTCCTGGTGATGAGCGTGCCGCCGGGTTTCAACGGTCAACGGTTCATTCCCGAGATGCTCCACAAGGTGCGCACGGCGCGACGCCTGGTCGACGCAGGTGAACTCGACCTGCTCATCGAGGTCGACGGAGGGGTGAACCTCGACACCATCGGGGCTGCGGCGACGGCCGGTGCCGACTGCTTCGTGGCCGGCACCGCCGTCTACGGCACGGACGACCCGGCCCGCGCCGTGCGCCTGCTGCGGGAGAAGGCCCGGACGGCGTACGGGAGACCGTGACACACGGGAGACCGTGGCACACGGGAGACCGTGGCACACGGGAGACCGTGGCACACGGGAGACCGTGGCACACGGGAGACCGTGGCACACGGGAGACCGTGGCACACGGGAGACCGTGGCACACGGGAGACCGTGGCACACGGGAGACCGTGGCACACGGGAGACCGTGGCACACGGGAGACCGTGGCACACGGGAGACCGTGGCACACGGGAGACCGTGGCACACGGGAGACCGTGGCACACGGGAGACCGTGGCACACGGGAGACCGTGGCACACGGGAGACCGTGGCACACGGGAGACCGTGGCACACGGGAGACCGTGGCACACGGGAGACCGTGGCACACGGGAGACCGTGGCACACGGGAGACCGTGGCACACGGGAGACCGTGGCACACGGGAGACCGTGGCACACGGGAGACCGTGGCACACGGGAGGCAGCGACGAACGCGAAACGGGCGCCGAGAGACATCCCGGCGCCCGTCGTGACGGCTCAGCTACCCAGCGCGTCGATCGCCGCCTGCAACCGCCGCGCGGCCTCGTCGGCGACCGGCTGCAGCTCGGGGTCTTCGGCCACCTGCACCATCAACTGCGGATTCATGGCTTCGACGTGGACCGTGCCGGAGTCCTCCGGATCGCGCCGGACGACGACGTTGCACGGCAGCAGCAGCCCGATCTGCCGGTTGGCCGACACGGCCCGGTGCGCGAGCGGCGGGTTGCACGCCCCGAGAATGACGTACGGCTCCATGTCGACGTCGATCTTGGTCTTCAGGGTGGCCTGCATGTCGATCTCGGTGAGCACCCCGAAGCCTTGCTCCTTCAGTGCCGCACGAGTGCGCTCGACGACGTCGTCGAGCGGGGCGCGCAGCGTGGTGGCGAGGGCGAGTGTCATAGCGCTCCTTCGTGATTCGCTGATGTCAGGCGAGCGCGAGGAAGAGCTTCTCGAGTTCCTCCTCGGTCAGCTTGTCGACGCAGGTGTCGTCCTGCTCGTCGAGGACGCACTGCCGCAACCGGGTGGCGACGATCTTGAAGCCGGCCCGGTCCAGGGCACGCGAGACCGCGGCGAGCTGGGTGACCACCTCGCGGCACTCGCGCCCGCTCTCGATCATGGAGATGACCCCGGCGAGCTGGCCCTGCGCGCGACGCAGCCGGTTGAGAACCTGGGTGGTGGATTCTGCGGCATTCACGGTGTTAACTGTCATGGTCGGCCCCTTCATACTGAAGATGAACACATCATACCCCGTGGGGTATTCCCGCGCCCACCTTCCGACTCGATGCCGCCTCCCGGATCACGGGCCGCTCGATCCGGCGTCGCCTTCAGCGGCGACCGCCCCTGACCACCCGCTCCCCGGCCCGTTCCCAGGCGATCATGCCGCCACGCAGCGAGGCCACGGGCGCCTGCGCCTCCGGGGCGAACATCCGCGCGGCGCTGGCCGACCGCATGCCGGAGTGACAGACGAACACCACCGGCCGGTTGCGGACGATCCGCGCCGCGCGCGTGGGGACCTGGGACAGCTCGCAGTGCTGTGCGACGGGCGCGTGCCCGGACCGGTACTCGGCGGCGGACCGCACGTCGACGAGGACCGCCCCGGCCTCGAGCAGCTCGCGTGCGCGACGGACGTCGACCGTCTCGTAGGGTTTGGCGAAGCGCGCCTTGACCTTCTCGAGCAGGCTCATCGGGTGCCACCCTGCTCGACCGGGTGACCGGCCCGCAGCCAGCCCTTGGTGCCGCCGGCGACCGAGACCGCAGGCCGCCCGGACGCGGACACGATGTCCGCCCCGCGCAGGCTGCGATTACCGGAGGCGCAGACGACGTAGACGAGGTCGGCTCCCGGGATCTCGGCGAGTCGGGACCCGAGTTCGCCGAGCGGAATCCACTGGGCGCCGGGCACGTGCGCCTGCTCGTACTCGTAGTCCTCGCGCACGTCCACCACGGTCGCGCCGGACTTCCACGCGTCGGCGAATGCGGTGATGTCGATTTCCCTCATGTCCACTCCTCGGCCCACACCGGTGGGCATCGTGCCGTCGTTCGAGGTTCATACCCCGAGGGGTACTACATACCCTAGGGGGTATATGCAGATCTGTCCACCGTCCCCGCCCGGGCGACGGCCGCCCGGGTCCGGCGCCGCGACCGTTCCGGTAGCGTCCGAGACGATCCCCGACCCGATGCACCTGGGAGGAATCGCCGATGAGCGAGGGACCCGTGGCGCCGCAGCCCGGCGCGGGCCGTGCCCGTCAGAACGTCATCTACCGGGCCGGAGTGCTCGGGCGTACTCCCCCGGTGCCGACCGACTTCGCCGGGCTGGAACGTCTGGCGCGACGGAAGACGAGCCGCCGCGGCTGGGCCTACATCGCCGGGGGCGCCGGTGAAGGCGCGACGATGCGCGCCAACCGGGAGGCGTTCGACCGCTGGAAGATCGTCCCCCGCGTCCTGCGCGACGTCTCCCACCGCGACCTGAGCGTCGAACTGTTCGGCCGCACCCTGCCCGCCCCGGTCCTGCTGGCGCCGGTCGGCGCCGCCGAACTCGCGCATCCCGACGCCGACGTCGCGATCGGTGGCGCGGCGGCCGAACTCGGTGTGCCCTACATCCTCTCCAACCAGGGCTGCGCGCCGATGGAGGCCACCGCGGCGGCGATGGGAGATGCCCCACGCTGGTTCCAGTTGTACTGGAGCAGCGACGACGACCTCGTCGACAGCCTGCTCGCCCGCGCGAAGGCGATCGGCGCGGACGCCGTGGTCGTCACGTTGGACACCACCCTGCTGGGCTGGCGGCCGCAGGATCTCAACCTCGGTTCCCTGCCGTTCGCCCGCGGCGAGGGGATCGCCCAGTACACCTCGGACCCGACGTTCGTGCGCATCGTCCGCGACCGCATCGCGGCGGCCGCCGGTGCCCGTCCCGAGGTGGAGGTGACCCTCGGCGCGATCAGGTCACTGCTCTCGATGAGCCGGCGCTACCCCGGCCGCCTCCTCGACAACCTCCGCTCCCCCGAACCCCGGGCCGCGGTCGAGACGTTCCTCGACATCTACTCGCGACCCTCCCTGACGTGGACGGAGATCGAGTCGCTGCGCGAACGCACCGATCTCCCCGTGCTGCTCAAGGGCATCCTCCATCCGGACGACGCCCGCCGTGCCCTCGACGCCGGGGCCGACGGCATCATCGTCTCCAACCACGGCGGCCGCCAGGTCGACGGCGCCATCGCCGCCCTCGATGCCCTGGTCGGCATCGTCCCCGCCGTCGACAGCCGGGTGCCGGTACTGCTCGACAGCGGAATCCGCACCGGATCGGATGTGTTCAAGGCGCTCGCGCTCGGCGCCGACGCGGTCACCGTCGGCCGCCCCCACCTGTACGGCCTGGCCGTCGGCGGCCGGGACGGAGCCCGCGACGCCGTCGCGAACATCATTGCCGAGTTCGACCTGACGCTCGGGCTCAGCGGGCTGACGTCGGTGAAGGAGATCACCGCGGACGCGGTGACCCGCACGTGACCGGTGCACACCGGATGCCGATCTTCGACGCCCACCTCCACATCGTCGATCCCCGCTTCCCGGTGATCCCGAACCAGGGATACGTGCCCCCGCCGTTCACGGTGACCGACTATCTCGAGCGGGTCCGCGGGCTCGGCGTCACCGGTGGCGTCGTCGTGTCCGGCTCCTTCCACGGCTTCGACCAGAGCTACCTGCTGGACGCCCTCGCGCTGCTCGGACCCGGCTTCGTGGGAGTCACCCAGCTGCCGGCGACCGTGACCGACGACGAGATCACGCGGCTGAACGACGCCGGGGTGCGGGGCATCCGGTTCAACCTGCGCCGCGGCGGTTCGGAATCCGCCGACCACCTCGGCACGCTCGCCCGCCGGGTGCACGACGTCGCCGGCTGGCACACCGAGTTGTACGTCGACGCGCGCACACTGCCCACCCTGACCGGGACGATCGCCGCCCTCCCCGCGGTCAGCATCGACCACCTGGGCCTGTCCGCCGCCGGACTTCCCCACCTGGCGGCACTCGTCGACCGCGGGGTCCGGGTCAAGGCGACCGGTTTCGGCCGAGTCGACTTCGACGTCGCCCCCGTGCTGCGCGCCGTGGCCGACCGGAATCCCCACGCCCTGATGTTCGGCACCGATCTACCGTCCACCCGGGCCCCGCGGCCGTTCCTCGACGCGGACGTCGAGATCGTCACCGACACCCTGGGCCCGGAACTCGCCGCGCGGGCACTCCACGACAATGCCGCGCAGTTCTACCGCGTGCGTTGACATCCCCGGCAACCAAGATCTGCGAAACGTCGTCTGCTCCGCCGTCCGCGATCTACACTCGGGGGCGTCATTCGGTGCGCGGGGCGCGCCGCCGGCGGGGCGCGGCGGTCGGCACCCGGACGTGACATTCCGATCCCAGGAGCATCAGCATGAGCGCCGCCCGAACCACCCGAGCAATCCTCGCCACCGCCGCGCCGATCGCGGCCGCCGTCCTGTTCGCCGGCAGCGCCGGCGCCGCACCGCCCCAATCCCTCGGCACGGCACTGACCTTCGGATGCCTCAACCAGGGCAGCCTGGCCTCGATCACGGCGGTCACCGCGCAGGCCGGACCGGAGGCGAATCCCGGGATCCCACCCGGGCACGTACTGTTCTCCACCGCACCGGGACTGGGTCCCATGCCTGCCGCCGGGCAGGTGTCGGTCGCGTGGCTCAATCAGAGCACCGGCCAGGCGGGGATCGTCGACCTCGAGGGGACGTACCCGAACCTGGCGAAGGTGGTGAACACCGGTCCGGGCACCGTGCTCACCACCGTGTTCGGTTCGGTGAACCTGAGCAGCGGCCCGATCTGCAATTCGACACCGGCCGTGGGGACGGTGACCGTCGGCTGACTTCGTCGGAATTCAGCGCGGGCTGTACATGATCAGCGCCACGCCGAGCAGACAGACGAGCGCCCCGGCCACGTCCCACCGGTCGGGGCGGAAGCCGTCGACGATCATCGCCCACCCGAGGGATCCGGCGACGAACACTCCGCCGTAGGCGGCCAGGATGCGGCCGAAGTTCGCATCCGGCTGCAGCGTTGCCACCATCCCGTACGCGCCGAGCGCGATCACCCCGGCCCCGACCCAGATCCAGCCGCGCTGTTCCCGGATCCCCTGCCACACGAGCCAGGCGCCGCCGATCTCGAACAGCGCCGCCACGGCGAACAGGGCGAGGGACTTCGCGATACTCACGCGAAGCACCCTACGGCGTTGCACGGCTCCGGTGCGGGGCGCCCGCACCGGAGCCGGCCCGGAACATGGTCAGGTTCGGCTCACCGCGCGCGGGCGCGGTACCAGCCGGGGCACGCGGGCGCTGTAGTCGCGGTACCGGTCGCCGAACGTCTCGGTCAGATCGTGTTCCTCGAACCGCAGTGCGACGAGGATGTATCCGGTGGTGACGGCGGCGAACAGCAGGTGCCCCACGCTCATCGTCGGCGCCACCCAGAACGCGATCAGGAAACCCAGATACAGCGGATGGCGCACCACCCGGTACAGCATCGGGGTGCGGAACTCGGCTTCGGCCGGCGACTTCCCGGCGAAGTTCCGCAGCACCTGGCGCAGGCCGAACAGGTCGAAGTGGTCGATCGCGAACGTCGATGCGAGCACGAGACCCCATCCGGCGAACGACACCGCGTACAGGGCCACGCGCACCGGGGTCGCGTCCACGTCCCAGACCTCCTGTGGCAGCGGACGCCACTGCCACATCACCAGCGCGAGGGCGGCGGTGGCGAACAGTACGAACGTGGAGCGTTCGATCGGTTGCGGGACGATGCGGGTCCACCGGCGCTTGAACCACGGCCGGGCCATCACCGAATGCTGAACGGCGAACACGGACAACAGGGCCAGGTTCACCATCACGGCCACGACGACGGGCGTCTGCGGCCCCTCGTCGATGGTGCGGGGCACCACGAGACCTTCGACCCACCCGATCGAGTACAGGAACACCGCGAAGAACACGGCGTAGGCGACCGCGCCGTACGCGGTCATCAGGGTACGGCTCAGGCCACCCCTGTCGGTCGTCTGCAACATCGTGAACCTTCCTCCTCCGGGCGCGGCGCCCGTGCCACAGTCGGCGGATGTGCCGTGTGACCACGGTGCGCCGACGCGGCGGAGGAGGACAGGCACCCCGGGGTGAGTTTTCCGGCACCCCGGCGGTCGTCCACCGCCCGGACTTGCTCGCACTTTCGGTATCTGCCCACGCCGTGGCCTGGGCGAATTCCGAAGATGCGAGCGAGTTCTTCCCCGTGCGGGCGCGCCGGAGCCTGTGCGCGAGACGCTCTGCCGCGCAGGGTGTCCGGACGGCGTGCCGCAGGCCCGCTGCGATGGCTACCAGTACCGGTGCCGCTTTCCGTCGGTGTCGGCGACGAAGACGATCGCGTCGGCGCCGTCCAGGTCGGCCGGGCCCAGCGGGATGTGGCCGGGCACGATCGGTGGGCCCGGGACGATCGACAGGTCGAGCGCGGCGCGCAGAGCCGGCGCCGGGAACAGGGCGCGTCGGGTCGTCGCCTCGGTCAGCACACGCTGAAGGGTGCCCGGCTCGCTGTGCGGGGCGGCGTCGGTCGCCACGACGAGGTAGCGCTCGCCGAGGGCGAGCCCGACGTGCGCGCCGGCGCTTCCCCACTGCGCCCCGTCCTCGCCGGCCTGCATGCGGGACTGCGCGCGTTGCAGGTGCGCATTGTGCGCGAACACCAGGACGGGTCCGCGTCGCCGCTCCTGCGCGACGATCGCGAGCAGGTTCTCGGCCATCATCTCGGCGCGCACGCCGAGCAGGGTGGCGATGCGATCGGGGGCGGGATGGGCCATGGCCGCGTGATAGCGCAACAGGCCCTGGGCGGTGCGCGCGTGCGCGACGGCCCGGTCGTAACCGGCCGGGTCGGCGGCACGCAGGGCCGGTGCCGCGCGCCGCAGCGCGCCGGCGATGTCGTCGGCGACGACGCGCAGAGCGCGGGCACGATCGGAATCGCCGACGGACGCCGCCGGGTCGAACATGGCCGCCTGGTCGGTCCAGTCCGCGTCCTCGCCGAGGAGGGCGTCGAGGTCGTGGACCGATCGGGGGCGCAGCGCCGCGGGCAGGTAGTCCCCGGCCCGGACCAGGGTGTGTCGCGGGCTCGGTGCACCGGAGTACTCCACCGGCGCATCGAAGCCGTGGAAGCGAACCCGATCCTGCGGCGCGCACCCGGCGTTGTGCGCGCGGAGCCACTCCACGAGTTCCCGGTTTCCCGGCACGGCGCCGAACCCGTGGCTGAATCCGGTCGCGAGCACCGTGTCGATCTCTCCTGGCGCCCCGGCCGCGTAGTCGTCGACGACGGAGGCGGCGAAGAAGTCGGTCTCCAGAACGATCGACCGGAACCCCCGTTCGACGAGGTGAGCGAGCAGTTCGTTACGCAGCAGCGGGAACGCCTCGATCCCGTGGGTCGGCTCACCGAGGGCCAACAGGACCGGCGGCTCGCTCCGCGCGGCGAGCAGGTCGTCGAGGGCACGGTCCACGCCGGCCGGGTCGTCGAGCGGACGGCCGATCCCGCGCAGTGATACGGCAGATGACATGACACTCCTTTACGGAAGGAACTGCCCTCGACGCTATCGTTGAAGAATCGAGTGAAGCTTCTGCGAACTCGACCTGCGATCGGCAGATCGAACCTTCAAACCGGAGGTGCGCGGTGCGACCCGTCGACCTGGCCCGGCAACACGGGTTGTCCGCACAGGCGATCCGCAACTACGACGACGCGGGAGTCTTCCCCCCGACCGAGCGCAGCGAGGCCGGCTACCGGCGCTACACGCCCCTGCATGCACAGGCGCTGCGCACCTTCCTCGCGTTGCGCGGGGGCCACGGACACCGGCCGGCGACGGAGATCATGCACGCGACCAATCGCGGCGACACCGAATCCGCCTACCGGCTCGTCGATGCCGCGCACGCCGCGCTGCTCGCCGAACGTGACACCCGCATCGAGGTGGCGACCGCTCTGGACGCCCTGGCCACCGCGACATCGACCCCCGTGCGCGGTCGACCGCTGACGGTGGGTGAGCTCGCGCGCCGGCTCCGCGTGCACCCGGCCACGTTGCGCACCTGGGAATCCCACGGCATTCTGCGGCCCGACCGCGACCGGGCCACGGGCTACCGCGAATACGGGCCGGAGTGCGTGCGCGATGCCGAGATCGCACGGCAGCTGCGGCGGGGCGGCTATCCGCTGACCCAGGTCGCCCGGTTCGTCGACTCCCTGCGCACGGCAGACGGCGCCGCCGCGTCGACGGCTTTTCTCGACGCCTGGCAGGACCGGCTGACCACGCGCAGCCGCGCTCTTCTCGCCGGCGCGGCCCAGCTCGACACCTACCTCACGATGCTCGAGCGGGCACGGCAGACGTAGCCGACGACCCCGCGCGGCCACGGATCCGGTTTCTACTGCGCGGGCCTCTTCACGTCCTGGGGGTCGATGTCGTCGCGCAGCCCGCGCCAGCTCGGATGCCAGAGCTTGCCGGCGTCGGTCCATTCCCGGAACCGCACCTCCCCCACCAGTTTCGGGGTCACCCACACAGCGTCCCGCGCGTCCTCGCGCGGAACGTCACCGGCGAAGGGGGTGGTGCGGCGCCGCAGACCGGCCAGGGCGACCGACAGATCGGCGAGCTCGGGTTCGTCGAAGCCGGTGCCGACACGGCCGACGTACTCCAGCCCGGCCTCGCCGTGCACGCCGACCAGCAGCGAGCCGAAGGTGCCGGCACGAGCCCCCTTCCCGAGGCGCCAGCCACCGATGACGACGTCCTGAGTGAGCCAGTTCTTCGACTTCACCCAGTCGGGGCTGCGCCGGCCCGGCACGTACACCGAGTTCCGCCGCTTGGCCACCACGCCTTCCCAGCCGCGCCGGGTGCTCTCCTCGAGCGCCTCGGATCCGTTGCCGCGCAGCACGTCCGGCACGATCAATCCGTCGGTCGCGGCCGCGAGCGCGTCGAGCACGCGTCGCCGGTCGGCGTAGGGCTTGCGGTACAGGGTCACCCCGTCGAGGTAGAGGACGTCGAACACGAAGTACTGCGGGGTGCCGCCGGTCCGCAGCAACGGAAAGCTCGTGACTCCGCCGGGGTCGCACGCGACCACCTCCCCGTCGAGGACGACGTCGTGTCCGTCGAGGACGCGGGTGAGGTCGGCGAGGGCGGGGTAGTCGCCGGTGATGTCGCGGCCGGAGCGCGAATGCAGCCGCAGCTGCCCGTTCTCGATCTCGGCCACGGCGCGGTAGCCGTCCCACTTCCCTTCGAAGGCCCATTCGTCGGCGTCGAGACCGGTCACCTCACCCGGTGTCGCGAGCATGGGCTCGAGGTCGCGCGGAAATCCCGAGGGCGGACCCGCCTGTCCGCCCTGGTCTTTCATGCGGTGGGCGAGCCACTGGTTGCCCGCCGTGCGGATCAGCGCGTACCGGCCCCGCACCCGCGCGCCGTGCAGGCGCACGATCACCTCGTCGTCGCGCCACTTCTCGGTCTCGTAGCTGCCGGTGTCCCAGATCGTCATGCTGCCGGCGCCGTACTCCCCCTTGGGGATGACGCCGTGGAAGGTGAGGTACTCGAGCGGATGATCCTCGGTGCGCACCGCGAGGTTGTTGCGGCCCGGGTCGTCCGGCAGGTTCTTCGGTACCGCCCACGACGCGAGCACCCCGTCGCGTTCGAGCCTCAGGTCGTAGTGCAGCCGGCGGGCATGGTGTTCCTGGATGACGAAGGCGTTGCCCGGCCCGGAACCCACGGCGGCGGGAACGGGTTCGGGCGTGCGGGACGGGTCGCGTTTGCCCCGGTACTCGGTCAGGGCGTCGGGCTCGGGCCGCGGCGGGTCGAGGTCGGCGAGCGGGTCGGGAGCGGTGTCCAGTCGCGCGAGCACCTCGTCGAACCGCAACTGGCGCAGCCCGGGATCGTCGAGTTCGTCCCAGGTGCGGGGCGCGGCGACCCACGGTTGCTCGCGGCCGCGCAGGGAATACGGGGCGATGGTCGTCTTGGCCTGGTTGTTCTGGCTCCAGTCGAGGAACACCCGCCCGCCGCGTGCGGCCTTGGCCATCGTCGCGGTGACCAGGTCCGGATGCAGAGTCTCGAGGTTGATCGCCACCTGCTTCGCCACGGCCGACGCCCCACCCGGGGCGAGTTCGCGGTCGAGCGGAACATACAGGTGTATCCCCTTGCTGCCGCTGGTGACCGGGTAGGCCGGCCAGCCCAGCCCGCCGACCATGTCGCGCACCAGCCGGGCCACCTCGGCGCACTGGACCAGGGTGACCCCCTCCCCGGGGTCGAGGTCGAACACGATCCGCGTCGCAGGGCCCGGAACGGAACCCGCGAACCGCCACTGCGGCACGTGCAATTCGAGTGCCGCCTGCTGCCCGAGCCAGGCCAGCGCCGCGACGGAGTCGAAGACCGGATAGGTGACCGAACGCTGCTTGTGGTGAACCGTCTTACGGGTGAGCCACTTCGGCGCGTGGGAGGCGACGTTCTTCTCGAAGAACGACTCGCCGCCGACACCTTCGGGCCAGCGCTTGCGGGTGCCGGGCCGGCCCGCGACGTGCGGCAGCATCACCGGGGCCACGGCCACGTAGTAGTCGACCACGTCGGCCTTCGTGGTGCCCGTCTCCGGGTAGAGCACCTTGTCGAGGTTCGTCAGGTTCAGACGACGGCCTTCGAACGTGCGGGTCGTCATCGCCTCATTGTGCCGAGCGCGGCCGGCGAGCGTGCAGTTCTCGCGCCGGCCTCCGCGTGTCGCCCGCGAAAAGTGCATCCTCGGCGCAGCTCATGGGCGGCTCAGCCGTACAGTTCGGCGAATCGGCGCAGTGAGGCTTCGATGTCGCCGTGCAGGGCCCGCGCGACACCCGAGCCGATCGGCCCGAACAGCGGCGCCCCGCCCAGGTCGATGTTCAGGCTGAGCACGGAACCGACCCCGACGGCCCGGACCGTCATCCGCAACTTGAAGCGGGTGCCGCCCTTGCCGGAACCGTGCAGGACGAGGTGGTGCGGCGAGTCGATCTCGCGGACGGTCCACGCGACCCGGTTGCGCATCCCCTTCACCGACACGACCGACTCTGCGGTGGTGCCGACGACGAGTTCGCTCGGCAGGTCGCTGCGCCACCCGTCGTGGATGGTCAGCCACTCGTCGAATCCGTGCAGGTCCGACGCGCGCACCCAGGTGAGGTGCGGTTCGAGCGGAAGGTCGGTCGATACCTCGAGTTTGGCCATGCCCGGCAGCGTAGACGCCGAAGCGCGGGCCCGGGGTGATCGACCCCGAACCCGCGCTCCGTGGGTGTTGCCTAGTGGGCGACAGCCTTTTCGACACCGACACCGGTGAGGGAACGGACCTCCATCTCGGCCTGCTTGGCCGGATCCTCCAGCTTGCGGCGCCCGATGAAGGTGCCGACGATGCCGAGGACGAAGGCCAGCGGGATCGACACGATGCCGGGGTTGGCGAGCGGGAAGAGGGCGAAGTCCGCGTCCGGGAACATCGAGGACGGCTTGCCGGAGACCGCCGGGGAGAGGGCGATGAGCAGCAGGCAGCTGATCAGGCCGCCGTAGATGCTGAACAGGGCGCCGGTGGTGTTGAACTTCTTCCAGAACAGCGAGTACAGCAGCGTCGGCAGGTTGGCGGACGCGGCGACCGCGAAGGCCAGGGCCACGAGGAAGGCGATGTTCTGGCCCATCGCGAGGATGCCCAGCACGATCGAGACCAATCCGATCACCACGACGGTGATGCGGGAGACCCGCACCTGGTCCTCCTCGGAGGCGTTGCCGCGCTTGATCACGCTGGCGTAGATGTCGTGGGCGAAGGACGCGGACGCGGTGATCGCGAGGCCGGCGACGACCGCAAGGATCGTGGCGAACGCGACGGCGGAGATGATGCCGAGGAAGATGGTGCCGCCGAGTTCGAAGGCGAGCAGCGGCGCGGCCGAATTCTCCTTGCCGGGGGCGCCGAGGATGACGTCCGGTCCGACCAGCTTGGCGGCGCCGTAGCCGAGCACCAGGGTGAACAGGTAGAACCCGCCGATGAGGGCGATGGCCCAGGTCACCGAGCGACGTGCTTCCTTGGCCGTGGGCACGGTGTAGAAGCGCATCAGCACGTGCGGCAGGCCGGCGGTGCCGAGCACCAGGGCGATGCCGAGCGAGACGAAGTCGAGACGGGTCATGTCGCTGATGCCGTACTTGGCGCCCGGAGCGAGCACGTCGCGACCGGCGACGGCCTCGTTGGTGGAGCTGTTGACCATGGCCTGCGCGTCGGCCAGCAGCTGCGAGAAGTTGCCGCGGACAGCCAGCAGGACGAGCACGAACATGATGCCGGCGCCGGCGACGAGCAGCACGGCCTTGACCATCTGCACGTAGGTGGTGCCCTTCATGCCGCCGACGAGCACGTACACGATCATCAGGACGCCGACCACGGCGACGACGATGCCCTGGCCGAGCTGGCCGTCGATGTTGAGCAGCAGCGCGACGAGGCCACCGGCACCGGCCATCTGGGCGAGCAGGTAGAACAGCGACACCGCGAGGGTGGACAGCGCGGCGGCCATGCGCACAGGCCGCTGCTTGAGCCGGAAGCTCAGCACGTCGGCCATGGTGAACCGACCGGTGTTGCGGAGCAGTTCGGCGACGAGCAGCAGGGCGACGAGCCAGGCGACGAGGAAGCCGATGGAGTACAGGAAGCCGTCGTACCCGTAGACCGCGATGGCGCCGGCGATGCCGAGGAACGACGCCGCCGACAGGTAGTCGCCGGCGATCGCGAAGCCGTTCTGCGGGCCCGAGAACTGCCCGCCGCCGGTGTAGAAGTCGGAGGCCTTCTTGGTCGAGCGGCTGGCCCGGATGACCAGGCTCATCGTCACGACGACGAACGCGACGAAGATCGCGATGTTGAACAGCGGGTTGCCGACGTCGGTGGCACCCTGAGCCAGAACTGTCACATGCGCGAGCGCATTCGTTGTCACTGGGCCGGTCCTTCCAGCTCTTCGCGGATCGCGGCGGACCGCGGATCCAGGTCACGATTGGCGAACCGCACGTAGAGCGCGGTGATGACGAACGTCGAGACGAATTGGCCGAGTCCGAGGATCAGGCCGAGGTTGATGTTGCCGAGCACCTTGGTCGCCATGAAGTCGGCGGCGTAGGTGGCCAGCAGGACGTACACGAAGTACCAGGTGAGGAAGAGCCCCGTCATCGGGAAGACGAACCGCCGGAGCCGGCGGCGCAAGTCCTGGAACTCCGGACTCGCCTGCATGTCGACGAAGTCCTGCGCATCGGGCGTGCGGCGTTCGAGCGCCCCGCCCTTGCCGAGGTGAGCTGTGGTCACTGCCGACTCCTTGGTCGTGGCTTCAGGGATCGCCCCTGTGAGGCGTACTACCAGTAGACCGTAGTGAGACCGGAGTCACACGAAAAGAAGGTGGCACCGGTCACACGGTGAGCTGTCGCCCGGTGCGGCGAACGGTCTGCCGGGCGCGACGAGTGGCAGCTCAGTGCTCCCCACGCGGGGACGGCTGGCCCGGTCCGCGGGGCTCTGCGGGAACGCCGGTGTCCTCGAACGCCCCGAGTTCCCGGTCCCGGCCCATCCCGAGCCGCTCGGGCACGTGCATGCGGGAGAAGACCCGCCCGACGTCCGCCGGGACGCGAGCGCGGGTGGCGAGGCTGACCACGATCATGGTGGCGAACGCGAGCGGCACACTCACGGCGGCCGGGTAGCCGACGACGGCGGCGACCCAGCCGCCACCGGCCTCGGGATCGATCCGCACCAGCACGACGACCAGGGCCGCGCCCCCAGCCACCACCGCGCCGGTCACCATGCCGGCGGCCGCGCCGACCGCGGTCAGCCCACGCCACCAGATGCCGAGCATCAGCAGCGGGCACAGCGTGGAGGCGGCCACCGCGAACACCAGGCCCACGGCCCGCGACAGGTCCAGCGACGTCACCGCCAGCGACAGGCCGAGGGGCACCAGGCCCGCGAGGACGGCCGCGATCCGGAAGTCGCGCACGCGTCCGCGCAGCACGTCGGTGGACAGCACACCGGCGACGCTGACCAGCAACCCCGAGGACGTGGACAGGAACGCCGCGATCGCCCCCGCGGCGACGAGCGCGGCGAGCAGCTGGCCACCCAGTCCGGAGAGCACCGACCCCGGCAGCAGCAGCACGGCCGCATCGGAGCGGCCCGTGATGAGCAGTTGCGGCACGTACAGGCGTGCGAACACCCCGAGCAGCGTCGGGAACAGATAGAACACGCCGAGCAGGGCGATCACCGCGAGCGACGTCATGCGGGCCGCTCGCCCGTCCGGGTTGGTGTAGAAGCGCACCAGCACGTGCGGCAAGCCCATCGTGCCGAGGAAGGTGGCGAGGATCAGCGAATACACCTGGAACATGGGGTGGGCGCCCCCGATCCCACCGCCGGGAGCGACCCAGTCGTCGTTGGTGGCGGGTGCCCCGGCCACCACCGGCACGGCCGCGCCGGGCTCGAGCACCAGCGCCGTGCCGGCGGCCACCTCGTGCTCACCGGGCGCGAGCAGCACGGTGCCGTCCACGGTCCGTCCGTCGACCCGTCCGGTCGCCGTGACCGCGAGGGGCTCGCCGACCTGGACGACGACATCGGTGGTGACGTCGACGGTGGTGCGCTCGGTGACCGTCGGGGGCGCCGGCCGGCCGACGGCGCGATCGTCGTCGAAGAAGTGGACGACGAGCACGAGGGCGGGCACCGCGACGGCGGTGAGCTTGAGCCAGTACTGGAACGCCTGGACGAAGGTGATCGAGCGCATGCCGCCGCCGACGACGTTGCCGACGACGATGACGGCGACCGCGACGACGCCGACCCAGTCGGGAACCCCGAGCAGGATGTTCAGCGTCAGTCCCGCGCCTTGGAACTGGGGGACGAGGTAGAGCACGCAGACGACGGCGACGATCACCATCGACAGGGTGCGCAGCCATCGCGCACCGAGCCGGAACTCCGCGAAGTCCGGCACGGTGTAGGCGCCGGACCGGCGCAGCGGGGCGGCGACGAACAGCAGCAGACCCAGGTAGCCCGCGGTGAAGCCCACCGGGTACCACAGGGCGTCGGCGCCGTACTTGGCGATGAGTCCGGCTACGCCGAGAAAGGAGGCAGCGGAAAGGTATTCACCGGAGATCGCGGCGGCGTTCCAGCGGGGTCCGACGCTGCGGGAGGCGATGAGGAAGTCGGAGGTGGTGCGGGCCAGCCGGACTCCGTAGATGCCGATCGCGACGGTGGCGGCGGCGGCGAAGACGAGACCGACGACGGTGGCGACGGGGATCGAACCGGTGTCCATGGGCCGCTCAGTCGTCGACCAGGTCGGTGAAGTCCTGCTCGTTGCGTTCGGCCAGGCGGACGTAGAGCCGGCCGATGCCGAGCAGCAGCGGGTACCCGACGAAGCCGAGCAGCAGCCACGGCAACCGGATGCCGAGCACGGTCACGTCCGTCAGGTGCGGCACGAAGTGGAACAGCACGGGCAGGGCGCACAGCAGGCACACCGCGACGAGCGCGAGCCGCGTGGCGAGGCCGAGCTGGGCGCGGACCAGGCCGCGCACCATCGCCTCCCCGACCTCGGTCTGTTCCTGGACCTCCACGCGGGTGCGCACCATGCGGGCACCGCGGCGCTGGGCGAGCACCACCCGTTCCCGCGGCGGCGGGCCGCCCGAACCACGCGG
>NZ_AJFC01000087.1:0-10953 GCF_000256505.1 Rhodococcus sp. P14
GCTCCCCGAGCTGCGCGACGGTGAGCCGCCGGACGGACTCATCTGCTCGTCCAGGTCTGCATCGGGCCGCGGATCAGGCGGTCCTTGAGTTCGCGGGTGTGACGACGGCTCACCGGCAGTTCGACGGCCGGCTTGCCCTCCTCGGCGCGCAGGCACACCACGAGGCCGGAACCGACGCTGCGGATGCCGGTCACCAGGGGCAACGCCACCAGATAGGAGCGGTGCACCCGCAGGAACCCGGCGTCGGCCCAGCGGCTCTCGAGCGTGGAGATGGGGATGCGCACGAGGTGGGAGCCGGTGCCGGTGTGCAGGCGTGCGTAGTCGCCGTCGGCCTCGACCCACTGCACGGACGACCGCGGCACCAGCGTGGTCACGCCGCCGAGTTCGACGGGGATCCCCTCGTCCGAGGCCGCGGCACCCGCGGCAGCGGATTCGGTTTCGCGGGTGCGGCGGCGCTCGGCGATGCGGCGCACCGCCTCGGCGAGCCGCTCCTCGCGCAGGGGTTTGAGGAGGTAGTCGACGGCCCCGAGGTCGAACGCCGCCACCGCCCGGTCGTCGTGCGCGGTCACGAACACGACGGCGGGCGGGTTCGCGAAGTTGCGCAGGATGCCGGCGAGCTCGAGGCCGTCGAGGCCGGGCATGTTGATGTCGAGGAACACCGCGTCGATTCCGCCGTCGCGCAGCAGCCGCAGGGCGGTGGTCGCCTCGCCCGCGGTGTGGACGTGGCCGATCTCCTCGCGCCGCCGCAGCAGGTACGCGAGTTCGTCGAGGGCCGGCGGTTCGTCGTCGACGGCCAGCACGGTGAGGGTGTCGGTGGTCTCGTTCACAGCCGGTCCATCGTGCCATGCCGGACCGTCCGAGCGGAGCGGACCGGGCCACTCGCGCCCAGGGTGACCGGGTAGCGGAAGGGTCGCGTCATGCCCGGATCCCGGGACGGAACTTCGGTACCCGCATGCTGACCTTCGTCCCGGCCCCGGGGGCAGTCTCGACGACGAGGCCGTAGTCGTTGCCGAACGCCGCGCGCAGGCGGTCGTCGACGTTGGCGAGTCCCACGTGCGCCGCCTCCTTGGCGCTGGTGCGACCTTGTCCCTCGGCGACCGCATCGAGGTCGCCCGAGCGCAGGAGTTCGGGGTCCATTCCGACGCCGTCGTCCTCGACGCTGATGACGCAGTCGGTGCCCTCGTCCGCGGCGACGATGCTGATGGTGCCGGTGCGGGTGCTCTTGCCGGCGATGCCGTGCCGCACCGCGTTCTCGACGAGGGGCTGCAGGGCGAGGAACGGCAGCACCACGTTGAGGACCTCCGGCGCGACCTGCAGCCGCACCTCGAGGGCATTGCCGAAGCGGGCCCGTTCGAGCGTGAGGTAGCGGTCGATGTTGCGCAGTTCGTCGGCGAGCAGCGTGTACTCCCCGGCCGCCCGGAAGGAGTACCGGGTGAAGTCGGCGAATTCGAGGAGCAGTTCGCGGGCGCGTTCGGGGTCGGTGCGCACGAAGGACGCGACGGTGCCGAGGGCGTTGTAGATGAAGTGCGGGCTGATCTGCGCGCGCAGGGCCCGTACCTCGGCGCGGTCGAGACGGGCGCGGGAGGCGTCGAGTTCGGCGAGTTCGATCTGGCTGCAGGCGTAGCGGGCGACTTCGGTCAGCACGCCGAGCAGGGCCGGCCCGGGTTCGGTGGTCGTGACGACGCCGAGCGCGCCGACGACGCCGACACCGTCGATGACGAGCGGCTGCACGATCACGGCCCGTGCCGCCTGATCGTCGGCACCGCGCACGAGGTCGCCGTGACCGACGAGGACGCGCCGATCCTCGGCGACGGCGCGGTGGGCGGCGGCGAGCAACTGCTCGGACAGCCCCTCGAAGGGACCGCTCCACGCCAGGCAGGTGCCGTCCGCGTCGACGAGCGCGACGGAGGGTGTGCCGGTGAGGGAGCGCAGGTGCGGGGCGGCCTCCTGCGCGGACGTCGCGTCGAGGCCCCGCCGCAGCGGCCGGGCGGCGAGCGATGCGGTGTGCAGGGTGGCGTGCACGGCGCGTTCGGCGGGGGTGGTCAGGCCGCGCCGGGTGCGCAGCCACAGGGCGGCGACGCCGGCGAGGACGAGCACCGCGACGGCGAGGAGGGCGACGACCGTGCCGTTCACCGCGTCACCGGTTCCGGCCGATGCTCGCACCCGGCCGGCGGCGGAGGCGACGGGTGGACGCATGCACGGTCGAGCGGGTCGGTCATGGCTCCACGCTACGAGTTGCCGATTCGCGGCGCGGGCAGAGCACCGAAGGCGGCGCGGCGCCGAATCGGCCGTGGGAGACTCCCGGGGGTGACCGCTCGACGTGGGCCCCGCCCGTTCGACTACTCGCTCGACTACGCGAATCTCGACCTGCGTCGGCAGCCGCACCTCTACCGTGTCGGCCGCGGGGAGCAGGGCGTGCTGAAGGTCGAGCCGTACAAGTCGGAGTTGCTGCCGCACTGGCGGTTCGCGACGGTCGAGCAGGCCCGGACGAGTGCCGGCACGATCCTGACGATGTTCTTCTCGTATCTCGACGAGGGGGATTTCGTGGGCGCGGACATGGCCCGCAAGTTCCTCCAGATGGGGTACACGCGGGCACGCCGGTACGCCGCTCGTCCGGGTGGTCGCAAGTACGACGGGCCCGTCCCGCAGGACCGCCGGGGTCGCAGCGGCGCGCACGGCCGCGCGGAGCTCCCCCGGGGTCCCGAGGACGCGGAGAAGGCTGCGGCCGCAGCGGTGTTCAAGCAGGCGTGGGACCGGGCCGCGGCGGAGCCCCGGTACGTGGAACAGCGGCGGCGGCACCGGGAGCTGTACGGCTGATGGTCCACCCGTCCGGGCCGAACGGTCAGCGACGCCGACGGTTGATCCGTTCCTCCGCGGCCGCCTCCTCGATGTCGAGTCCCTCCAGCACCGTGCGCAAGGTCTCGTCGTCGAGGTCGCCGTCGTCGCGCGCAGCGATCAGAGCCTGCCGCTGGGCGCGCAGCACCGAGCGGCGGAACGTTTCGAACAGCGCCGCCGCGTGCAGCACGGACGGATCGCGCTCCCCCGCGTCCTCCGCCTGTTGCGCCTCGGCGCGGGACTGCATCGACCGGTTCACCCGGTCGAGGATGCGCTGCAGGTCGTCGGCGTCCACGCCGTCCGGTGGATTCGCCGCGAGTTCGGTGAGGTGCTGTCGTGCCGCCGCGGCCGAGATGGTGCGCGCGAGTTCAGTCTGTTGCTCGGTGTAGAGCCGCTCGTACGGGTCGGCGACGTTCAGCGCGCGGATGAGCGCCGGCATCGTGGCGCCCTGGACGAGCAGGGTGCCCACGGCTACGACGAAGGCGATCACCTGGACGATCTCGCGTCCGGGAAACGGCTCACCGGAGGCGAGGACGAACGGGATGCCGCCGGCAGCGGCGAGGGTCACGACCCCGCGCATCCCGGCCCAGGAGATGACCAGGTACTCGCGTCCGCTGAACTGATCCCGGCCCAGCCGGTCCAGCCCGATGCTCCGCGTGAGACGTCGTCGCGCCCAGTGCAGCAGCACCCACAGGGGGCGCACGGCGATCACCACGCCGAGGATCGCGAAGCCGTAGAGGAAGGCGACGTGGACGTCGAGACCGTTGTCGCGGACCTCGTCGATGACGAACTTCAGCTGCAGACCCATGTAGGCGAAGACGAACATCTCGAGCAGAATGTCGAGGCTCTCCCACACGGCCCGCTCCTGGATCCGCGTGGCCACCGACGCGTCGGTGGCGCGGTGCCCCATGTACAGCCCGGCCGCGACGACGGCGAGCACACCGGAGGCCCCGATCTCCTCGGCGGCGAGGTAGGCGGTGAACGGAAGGACCAGTCCGAGCACGGTTTCCAGCGGAGAGTCGTACATTCGGCCCCGAATCAGGTGCACCACCGTGGCAAGCAGCAGGCCGATCGCCACGCCGCCGATCACCTCGTACCCGAAGAACGCCAGCGGGGAATCCGTCGCGAACACCCGGGTGCCGGCGACCGCCGACACCGCGACGGCGAACAGTGTCAGTGCGGTCGCGTCGTTGACCAGGCCCTCACCGGTGAGCACCGCGATCACCCGCTTGGGCAGGCCGAGCTTCCGCCCTACGGCGACGGCACTGACCGCGTCGGTCGGCGCCACCACCGCACCGAGCACCAGCGCCGCCCCGAGGGTCAACTCCGGGACCAGCCAGGACGCGGAGAGCGCGACGGCGAACGCCGTCGCGAGAACCGTGAAGATGCCGAGCCGCAGGATCGGGGTGAGGTGCCTGCGGAACGTCGCGACGGAGAAGCGCAGTGCCGCGGAGTAGAGCAGAGGGGGCAGCACCACCCCGAGGATGACGTGCGGGTGGAGCTCGAGCCGCGGCATTCCGGGAATGAAGGACGCGAGCGAGCCGATGGTCACGAGGACGAGTGGGGCCTGCAGGTTGCTCCGGTTGGCGAGACCGGTGACGGCGATGGCGGCGATGACGACGAGCAGAATCCAGGTCCCGTTCACCCGTCGATTGTGACGTGGGTGGGGGTTCGACGGCGTCGGACGAGCCGGTGGCCGGGCGTAGGCGTCGTCCACGTGTGTGCGTCAGGAGTGCGCGTCAGGGGTGCGACGGGGCCTCTCGGCCGGACGGTCGCGCGGACGGCGACTCGAGTGCGTCCGGTTCGACGACGAGCACCGGCACCCGGGCGTGCTCGACGAGGTGCGCGGAGACGCTGCCCAGCAGTCGCCGCGACATGCCGCGGCCGCGTCGGCCGACGACGATCACGTCCGCCTTGCCGTCGGCGGCGTACCAGCACAGCGTCTCCCCCGGCGGCCCGGCCAGCACTTCGTGGCGGACCTCGACGCCGGTGACGTCCGCGGTTGCCGCCGCGAGCCGGCCGGACACCTCGTCCGTCGCCTCGGCGCAGTCCTCGTCCGCCGTGTCGAACGAGACCACCTGCGCCAGGCTCAGCGTGCCGAGCCGGGAACCGAAGATCGCCCGGGCCTCCCGCAGCGCCTGCTCCGCGTGGGGCGATCCGTCGAACCCGATCAGCACCCGCAGGCCGTCCGGCTCCGAGAGGACCGGCGCTGTCGGAGACTCGGGACGGGCGGAGCGTGGCTGCCGCTCGACGCGTTCGTAGGCGATCGGCACGAACAGCGGCCCCAGAGCAACCGCGATCAGGGTCCATCTCGGGTCGTGCCCGCGCCTGGCCATCCACAGACCGGTCGCCAGGCCGATCAGCACCCACACGATCAGGAAGACGACGAGAATTACCGGCCGCATCGTCCCATGGTCACACATTCCAGCCGGGAGTCCGACCTTGCGGACGAATCGGGCGATATACACACGTGCCTGCCGCGATCGCGATCCGGCAGCCATGAGGACCGGATTCGCCGTCGTGCCGACCATCCGCTGCGATCCACCTGGTCAGCACTCGGTCAGCGCGGTCTATTCGGGGCGCAGCGCCTTCCGGGCCGCGTCCTGCACCTTGTCGACCTGGCCGGCGTACTTGCCGTCGGTCTTGCGGTCCGCGAGGTCCCCGGCCTTCTCGATCGCGTCGTCGATCTTGTCGGGGTTCTGTGCCGCGAACTCCTTGCCCTTGTCGACGATCCCCTTGACCGAATCCATGAAGCCCACGTCGCATCCCTTTCGTCCGAATGAGCGAGCGGGCCCAGCCTGCCACACAGCAAGGCCGCGACCGGACGTGGGCCGTGTCCGCCGAGTCGCTATCGGACGCCGGGTCCAGGATCCGGGCCGGGCCCGTGATGTTCGGTGCCGAGGGTCTTCTTCACCGCGTCCTGCGCCTTGCCGACATGCCGGGAGTACTTGCGCGGTCCCTTGGTCCGGGCGACATCGCCGGCCTTGTCGATGGCGCGATTCACCGTGCCCGGGTTCTTCCGGGCATAGTCCTTGCCCTTGTCGACCAACCCCTTGACCGAATCCATGAATCGCATCGCAGGCTCACCCCTTCTCCGTGTGCATTCGTGGGTCGTCACCAGCGTGCCACCGGCCGAGGCGGTCGTGCCACCAGCCGAGGCGGCCGTGCCACCGGCCGAGCGGGAGACCCCCGGCCGGGATCTCCCGCCGAGCACGTGCGCACCTACGGCGTGCGCGGGCCCGGTTGCGCCTGCGGACCGGGATCCGACTCCGGCCCGGGTTGTCCGCCGGGGGCCGGCGTCGTTCCGGGGACGGGATTGTCCGCGGTACCGAGGTGCTTCTTCGCGGCGTCCTGAACCTTGTCCACGTGCTGGGCGTACTTGCCGCCCGTCCGGGCATCGGCGGCGTCGCCTGCCTTGTCGACGAACCGGTCGGCCTTGTCCGGGTTCTTCTCCGCGTAGGCCTTGCCCTTGTCGACGAGACCCTTGATGGAATCCTTCAGGCCCATCGGCCTGCTCCTTCCGCTCGGGGGATCGATGCCTCAGCGTGCCACCGCAGGCCCGATCCCAAACCTGCCGCGGCCGGGGCAGTGATCTCGTCCCCGGCCGCGGCCGGGCAGTGATCTCGTCCCCGGTCAGTGCTCGCCCGGCAACAGGTCTTCACTGGCGGCGAACAACCGACGGTGCTCACCGTGGATCCGCCCGGTCACCCACCATGAGACCTCCACGAGGACCACGCCGATCGCCCCGCACGTGAACGCCGTGACCATGGCGCCGACGTTGGAGATGTCGAGCGCGAAGAACTCGCGGACGGCCGGGAACGCGAACAGGACGACGTAGCCGAGCACCGAGCCGCCCAGCAGCACCAGTTTCCACCACACGTACGGCCGCGCCACCACGGCGAGCACCCACAACGCGATCATGATCAGGGTGATCAGCGCCGCGGTGCCGGCCTGCATCTTCTGCGCCTCGGTCTGCTCGGGCCCCGCGTACACCAGCAGGTAGCAGACGAAGGTGCTGATCCCGATGATCACACCCGACGGGATCGCCAGGCGCATCACGCGCGAGACGAATCCGGAACGGGCCCGTTCGTTGTTGGGAGCGAGCGACAGGATGAACGCGGGGACTCCGATGGTGAACCAGGCCGCGATCGTCACGTGCCGCGGCAGGAACGGATACGGCAGCGGCTCGTAGTCGAACACCTGGGACAACGCACCCGACAGTCCGACGAGGAAGGCCAGCAGCACGGAGTACACGGTCTTGGTGAGGAACAGGTTCGAGACCCGCTCGATGTTGCCGATCACCCGGCGGCCCTCGGCGACGACGTAGGGCAGGGTCGCGAACTTGTTGTCCAGCAACACGATCTGCGCGACCGCGCGGGTGGCCGGGCTCCCGGAGCCCATCGCGACCCCGATGTCGGCGTCCTTGAGCGCCAGCACGTCGTTGACCCCGTCGCCGGTCATGGCGACGGTGTGCCCGCGCGATTGCAGCGCACCGACCATCGCGCGTTTCTGGTCCGGCCGCACGCGACCGAACGTGGTGGCCGAGTCGAGGGTGTCGGCGAGCCGGTCGCGGTCCTCCGGCAGGGCGCGGGCATCGACGGGATGCTCGGCGTGCGGCAGGCCGAGCGACGTCGCGACAGCGCCGACCGAGACGGCGTTGTCGCCGGAGATGACCTTGACGTCGACGTGCTGGCTCGCGAAGTACTCGAGGGTGGGCTTGGCGTCGGGCCGCACCCGCTGTTCGAGCACGACGAGGGCCTGCGCGGTGACGGCGCCGGGGGCCTGCGGGTCGTCGACGGCCCGGTCGCATCGGCCCAGCAGCAGCACCCGCAGTCCCTGTGCGCCGAGTTCCTCCGCGCGCCGGGCCGTCGCCGAGGCCGGATCGAGAAGCACGTCGGGGGCGCCGAGCACCCAGTTGCCGTGAGTGCCGTAGGACTGGCCGCTCCACTTCTTCGCCGACGAGAACGGGGCGACGGCGGTGGCCTCTCCCCAGCCGGGGTCGTCGGGCAGGGCCTCGCGTACGGCGAGGACGCTGGCGTTGGGACGCGGATCGTCGGCCGCCATCGCCGCGAGGGCGGCACGGACGGCGGCCTCGTCGCTGCCGTCGACGCACACGAGGTCGGCCAGGCGCATGCCGTTCTCGGTGAGCGTGCCGGTCTTGTCGGCGCACACCACGTCGACGCGGGCGAGTCCCTCGATGGCCGGCAGTTCCTGCACGAGGCACTGCCGGTGACCGAGACGGATCACGCCCACGGCGAACGCGATCGACGTCATCAGTACCAGCCCCTCGGGGACCATCGGCACGAGCGCGGCGACCATGCCGCTGAGCGCGGGACCGAGGGGCTGGCCGCTCGAGAACAGCTGGTTGTAGATGATGAGCAGGCCCGCCGGAATCATCAGGTAGGTGATGAATTTCAGGATCTTGTCGATCCCGGCGCGCAGTTCCGAGTGCACGAGCGTGAACTTGCTGGCCTCCTCGGCGAGCCGGGCCGCGTACGCATCGCGGCCGACCTTCGTGGCGCGATAGGAGCCGCTGCCCGCCGCGACGAAACTGCCGGAGAGGACCCGCGCGCCGAGTTCCTTGTGCACGGGGTCGGCCTCGCCGGTGAGCAGCGATTCGTCGAGTTCAAGTCCCTCGGTCTCGACGACGACGCCGTCGACCACCGCCTGGTCGCCGGGTCCGAGTTCGATGATGTCGTCGAGCACCACGTCGTGCGGCGGCAGCTCGGCCACCACCCCGTCGCGGCGGACGAGCGGCTTGGCCTGGCTGACGATCGCGAGCCGGTCGAGGGTCCACTTGGCGCGGATCTCCTGCACGATGCCGATGGCGCTGTTGAGGATGATCAGCAGGCCGAACATGCCGTCGATGATCGATCCGGTGGCCAGGACGATGGCCAGCAGGACGCCGAGGATCGCGTTGATGCGGGTGAAGACGTTGGCGCGGACGATCTCTCCGACCGACCGCGACGCCCGGTCCGGCACGTCGTTGGTGGCGCCCCGGGCCACCCGTTCGGCGACCTGCTCGGTGGTCAGGCCCAGCGCGACGTGCCGCGCGTCGGTCGGGGGCACAGCTGCCTGGTCGGCGACCGCGGTGGGCTCCTCTGCTGCCATGGGAAACAGGCTAAGCCACCCGTTGCGATCCACCCCCACACCGTGACGCGGCTCGCGACCCGGCTCAGCGGTCCGGGCGGACGAACTCGGGCTGGTCGAGCACCCGCAGCCAGCTGCCGTCGGGCTGGCGGCGGGCCACCTGGGCCCGGGCGCCGGCGCCGTCCTTCGGCGGTGTGGCGGTCAGCGCGAGGTCACCACTGACGAGGGTCGGCAGCGACGGCTCGGGCTCGAATCGGGGCGCGTGCTCGAGCACCTGCTCCCACAGGCGGCGGATGGCCTCGCGTCCCACCGTGCGACTACCCGGCGGGTAGGCCATCACGGCGTCCTCCTCGTACAGGGCGGCGACGCCCGCCGCGTCGCCGGCGTTGGAGCGCTCGACGAACAGGCGGGTGAGATCCTCGGGCTGCCAGGCCTTCTCTGCATCGGACACGGCGATCCTCTCTACGGACGGGTGGGACTCCTCCAGCCTCCGACTCCTGCAATGAGAAGTCCAACAGATTGTTCTGATCGAAACTAGAATCCGAGCTTATGGAACTGCGGCAGCTCGCGTACTTCGTCGCGGTGGCCGAGGAGGCGAACTTCACCCGGGCCGCCCACCGCGTCCACATCAGCCAGTCCGGGATCAGCGCCCAGATCCGCCAGCTCGAGCACGACCTCGGCGCCGCCCTGTTCGACCGCTCCACCCGCGCCGCCACCCTGACCGCGGCCGGGCAGGCGGCGCTGCCGCACGCCCGGGCGGCGTTGGCCTCCGCCGCGGCCGCCCGGCAGGCTGTCGAGGAGGTGACGACCCTGATCCGGGGACGGCTGGTGGTCGGCATGGTCACCGCCTGCACCGTCACCGGGCTGTTCGACGCGCTCGCCGCGTTCCACCGCGCGCACCCGGGGGTCGAGATCACCCTCGTCGAGGATGCCTCCGACCGGCTCGTCGAGCGGGTACGTGCCGCCACCGTGGACCTCGCCCTCGTCGGCACCGCCGCCGCCCCGCCCCCGGGCCTCGAGGCGCTCACCCTCGTCAGCGAACCGATCGTCGCCGCCGTGCCGCCCGGTCACCCCCTGACCGGACGCGCACCTCTCACCCTCGCGGACGTGTGCGCCCATCCCGTCGTGTCCATGCCCCCGGGCACCGGGATCCGGACCGTGTTCGACCGGGCGTGCGCCGCCGCCGGCCTGCGCCCCGACATCGCCCTGCAGGCCAGTTCCCCTGACACCGTCGCCGACCTGGCCGCCCGTGGACTGGGCGTGGCGATCCTCAGCCGCTCGATGGCCGCGCACGTCGAGGGCCGGTTGTGCGGGCTCGCCGTGGACGACGCCACCGCGCCCGCGGTGCTGTCGCTGATCTGGTCCGATACCGGCGCGCCGGCACTGCGCGAACTCGTCCGGCACAGTCGCCGCGCCTTCGCGCTCGCAGGGACCTTGGGCACTTCCCCGGCGCCCGGTCACGGCCGAGAATGAGGGGCGCGGCCGGCCGGCCGGAGTCGAATCCACGACGGACAGGGGGCGGAAGTGAATCTCGAGGACCTGATGGCCAAGGCGCGCGACACGGTGACCGTCAAGCGCGTGTACTCGGAACCGATCGAGAAGGACGGCCTGACCGTCATCACCGCGGCCGTGGTCTCCGGCGGTGCCGGCGGCGGCGGAGGCTACTCACCCGACGGGGAGAACGGCGAAGGCGGCGGCTTCGGGGTGGGCGCTCGCCCGGTGGGCGCGTACGTCATCAGCGGCGGCAAGCTGTCGTGGCAGCCGGCCGTGGATGTCAATCGGCTGGTGCGCACCGTCGCGAGTGTGGCGATCGCCTTCTTCGTCACGCGGGCACTCGTCGAACGCAGGCGGGCCGCCGCGGCGAGCTGACGTCGCTCACAGCGTCGCGAGGACGAACGAGAGCACGAATCCCGCGGCGGTGCTCAGCGCCACCGTGGGACCGCCCTTCTCGTAGGCCTCCGGCATCAGGGTGTCGGCCAGCGAGGCCAGCACCGCGCCCGCCGCGAACGCCAACGGCAGGGGGGGCGT
>NZ_AJFC01000088.1:0-3914 GCF_000256505.1 Rhodococcus sp. P14
AGGGAGATCGTCTCGGGCGGGGTCACCGCGAGCGGCCCGGCCCCGACGACGACGGCGACGGTCAGCAGTGCGGCGCACGCCACCCACATCCCGACGATGTACCTCCGGGACCGGCCCTGGGCGCGCATGGAGGCGCTGCCGACGAGCGACTCCGGGAAGTTGGACACGAAGATCGCGACCAGCAGAGCGAGACCGCCGGTGCCCTCCCCCAGGGACACGCCCAGCGCCACGTTCTCGGGCACCCCGTCGAGGGTGACCGCCGCCAGCAGCGCCAGACCGGCCGCCCCGCTGACCGAGGACGACGACGGCGCGGTTCCCTCGGCGGCGGCATCGACGTCGAGTTTCTCACTGCCGTGGTCCTTTTCGCGCCGCCCCTCGGCCACCCGGTCCAACCACGCGCTGAGCGCGGTGAACACGATCGCGCCGACCGCGAGGCCGATCGCCGCGCGCCAGATGCCGCCCTTCTCGTACGAATCCTCGAACAACTCGAACGACAGGGCGGTGATGAGCGCGCCGGCGGCGAACGCCAGCATCGCCGCGAGAACGCGTTTGGGGATCTCTACCCAGCCGCCCACCAACGCCCCGAGCACCAGTGCGCTCGACGCGACGATCCCGAAGATCAACGATTCGACGATGACCGGCCTCCCTCCGACTCGCCCCGACGGACGGCCGGATACCCCGTGTGGCAGGCCGGAAACCCTACCGGCGCACCGAAGTCAGCCGAGCGGAACCCACCACGGAACCTGCGAGCCCGGCCGCAGCACGTCGATCCGCTGCCCCGGCATCGGTACGGCCGTGGGTACCCCTTCCGCGCGCGCGGCCGGCAGGAGCCGCGCGATCGGCTCGGACCATGCGTGAAACGCCAGATTGAAGGTGCCCCAGTGTACGGGGACGAGCAGGCTGGGATGGTCACCGCCGCCGAGGTCGGTGTGGGTGCGCACCGCCTCCTCCGGGTTCATGTGCACGTCGGGCCAGCGCGGGTCGTACGCGCCTACCGGCAGCAGCGTCAGGTCGAAGGGCCCGTAGCGGTCCCCCAGGTCGGCGAACCGGGGTGTGTAGCCGCTGTCGCCGCCGAAGAACACCCGTCGCGTCGGCCCGGCGATCACCCACGAGGACCACAACGTGATGTTGCGGATCAGGCCGCGGCCGGAGAAGTGCCGCGCCTCGGTGCAGGTGACGGTGAGCGCACCCACCTCGGTGTGCTGGTCCCAGTCCAGCTCGACGATCCGGTCGGCGGGGATCCGCCACCGGCGCAGGTGCGCGCCCACACCGAGCGGGACCAGGAACCGGGCCTCGGGCTGCGTGGCCGCCAGCGCCTCGACGGTCTCGCGGTCGAGGTGGTCGTAGTGGTCGTGGGAGATCACGACGGCGTCGATCGGCGGCAGTTCCGTGAGTTCGACCGGCGACGGGTGCAGCCGGGCCGGGCCCACGGCGGCCGACGGCGAGACCCGCTCGCTCCACACCGGGTCGGCGAGGATCCGGTGGCCGTCGATCTCGAGGAGGGCGCTCGAGTGTCCGTACCAGGTCACCGCAAGCTCCGCGGCCTGCACCGGCGCGAGCGGCGGCGCGAGCGGCACCGCGTCGCGCGGCACACCTGAGGACCGGCGGGTGAGCATGTCCTTGACAAGGCTGCCGCCGGCCTCGGGCAGCACGGTGCTGCTCGGCTCCGAGTTGTGGAAGCGCCCGTTCCGATACCGGGGTGAGCCGGCGGCGTACGGACGGATGTCCGCCGGGGTCGCGCCGATCGAGCCCGGGACGCCGCGGGCGGCCCGCGCCACCCACAGCAAGCCGGCACCGGCAAGGGCGGACGAGGCGGTCTGCTTGACGCTCACCCCACCACTGTAGGGGCGCGGGCGCGCACGGCTGCACGAGCGCGGGCGCGCACGGCTGCACGAGCGCGGGCGCGCTCAGCGACCGCGGAAGACCGGCGCCCGGCGTTCCGAGCGGGCCTGGCGCGCCTCCTGGGCGTCCTCGCTGAGCCACGCCGCGGCGAGCGCGGCCGTCTGCTCGGGCGACGGCTCGTCGCGCGTGCCGTCGTCGTTGAGGAACAGCTTCATCGCGTGCAGCGACAACGGGGCGAGTTCGGCGATCTCGCGTGCCCAGGACTGCGCGGCGACGAGGTCGCCGATCCGGTTGGCCAGACCGCGGTCGACCGCCTCGTGGGCGTCGACCGGTTCGGCGGCGAGCAACACGGCCCGCGCGGGGCCGCCGCCGAGCAGGGAGACCAGCCGCCGGACCGTCCACCGGTCCACCGAGATACCGAGACGCGCCGCCGGAATCGCGAATCGGGCGCCCGGGGCGACGACCCGCAGGTCCGCCGCGAGAGCGAGCTGGGTGCCCGCACCGATCGCGGGGCCGTTGATCGCGGCGATCACCGGGACGGGCGCCTCCTGGATCGCACGGAGCATCTCCCCTAGGCTGTCGAGGAATCCTTCCGCGTAGACGTCGCCCGACAGGTCGGCGCCGGCACAGAAGCTCGAGCCGCGCCCGGTGATCACGACCGCACGCGCACCCCCGTCGAGGGCCTCCTCGAGCCCCTCCCGGACCTGGACGCACAGCTCGGTGTTGAGCGCGTTGCGGCGCTCCTCGCGCCGCAGTTCGAGCGTGACCACGTCGCCGTCACGGCTGATCCCCATCATGTGTGCTTCACCTTTCGTCGACGGCACGCATCATCGCACCCGCCGGGGGCGGGCGCGAGGGCGCTCCGCGTCAGTCCTCGTCCGCGCGCGGCCGGCCGGGCTTGCGGATGCGCCCGGCCTCGCGTGGCATGCGTCCGGCCTCGCTCAGCGCACGACGGAGCAGGAACTCGATCTGGGCGTTGGTGCTGCGCAACTCGTCGGCGGCCCAGCGTGCGAGGGCGTCGTGGACCGCAGGGTCGAGCCGGAGCAGCAGCTTCTTGCGTTCGGCCATCGTGTCGACGACGCGTCAGGCGTAGAGCGATCCGGTGTTGAGCACCGGTTGCGCGCTCTGGTCGCCGCACAGGACCACGAGCAGGTTGCTCACCATCGCGGCCCTGCGCTCCTCGTCGAGTTCGATGGTGTGTTCCTTCTCGAGCTGTTCGAGGGCGGTTGCGACCATGCCGACCGCGCCCTTGACGATCTGCTCACGCGCGGCGATGACCGCACCCGCCTGCTGCCGGCGCAACATGGCCTGCGCGATCTCGGGCGCGTACGCGAGCCGGTTGATCCGGGATTCGACGACCCGCACGCCGGCGGATCCGACCCGCTCGTCGACTTCGGCGGACAGCCTCGTGGTGATCTCGTCGGCGTTCTGCCGCAGCGACAACGTCTCCGGGCCCGCGTCGTACGGGTAGCTGCCGGCGATGTGACGGACGGCCGCCTCGGTCTGCACGGCGACGAACTCCTCGAAGTCGTCGACATCGAACACGGCCCGGGCGGTGTCCTCGACCTGCCACACGATGACCGCCGAGATCTCGATGGGGTTGCCGTCGGCGTCGTTGACCTTCGCGATCCCGGTCTCGTGGTTGCGGATCCGGGTCGAAACCTTGCGGCGGGTGTTGAGCGGGTTCATCCACCGCAACCCGTCCTTCCGGAGGGTGCCCGAGTACGAGCTGCCGAGCAACTGCAGCACCCGCGCCTCGTTGGGCTCGACGAGGACCAGGCCGGCGAGCGCGACGGTGGCCGGGACGACCAGCACCGCGCCGACCACGACGAGCGCGACGTTGTGGTTCAGCGCGCCGAACACGGCGAGCGCCACGGCCGCGATGTCCACGGTGAGCGCGATCGCGAGGACGGACCAGCCGTTGACGGACCTTCCGGGCCGCTCCGTGACGACGGAGGAGGTGGCGGACATGGCGGGACTCCCTTTCCGGAGACTCCAATGAGATATTAAAGTGATATCACATTATCGGCCGGCCGGACAGCGGCGACGGACACGTCGGTGCATCATGCGAC
>NZ_AJFC01000089.1:0-21110 GCF_000256505.1 Rhodococcus sp. P14
AAGACGGACCCACGGAAGGGAGAGCGGTGATGACGACGGACACACCGGCCACCACCGTCGACGTCGTCGTGATCGGCGCGGGTCAGGCCGGGCTGTCCACCGCCTACTTCCTGCGACGATTCGGCATCGAACCGCAGTCCGGGTTCGTCGTCCTGGACCGGTCGTTCGGCCCCGGCGGCGCATGGCAGCAGCGGTGGCCCTCCCTGACACTGAGCACCGTCAACGGAGTGCACGACCTGCCGGGGTGGCCGTTCTCCGAGGCGGTCGACACCACCGCAGGACAGGTCCCGGCCTCCTCCGCGGTGCCCGAGTACTACCGCGCCTACGCGGCGCGCTTTCACCTGCCGGTGCACCGCCCCGTCCAGGTCGGCGTGGTGTGCGACCGCGGCGAGCGCCTGCGGGTGGAGACCGACCACGGGGTGTATTCCGCCCGCGGGCTGGTCAACGCCACCGGCACGTGGGAACACCCCTTCGTGCCCTGGTACCCGGGGGCGATGCGCTTCCGCGGACGACAGCTGCACACCCGGGACTACCGCAGCGCCGACGAGTTCGCCGGCCGGCACGTCCTCGTCGTCGGGGGCGGCATCTCGGCGGTGCAGCTGCTCGACGAGATCTCCCGCGTCACCGACACCACCTGGGTCACCCGCCGCGAACCTGCTTGGCGTGACGAGGATTTCACGCCGGAGCTCGGGCGGTCCGCCGTCGCACTCGTCGAGGACCGGGTCCGGCGGGGCCTGCCGCCCGGATCGGTGGTGTCGGTGACCGGTCTGCCGGTCACGCCCGCGATCCGCGCGGCGCGTGAACGCGGCGCACTCGACCGCCTCCCGATGTTCGACGAGATCACCGAGACCGGCGTCCGATGGTCCGACGGCACCACGCTCGACGTGGACGTCATCCTCTGGTGCACCGGTTTTCGCAGTTCCCTCGACCACCTCGCCCCCCTCGGCCTGCGCAATCCCGGCGGCGGCATCACCATGACGGGCAAGCTGGCGACGCAGGTCGCCGCGGACCCGCGGATCCATCTCGTCGGATACGGGCCCTCGGCGTCGACCATCGGCGCGAACCGCGCCGGTCGCGCCGCCGCCCGCGAACTCGTCGACCACCTCGCGGCCACCGCGCCGGGGCCGTGATCCGCCGCCTCGGCGCCGTTCTGGCGATGGTGGCCGCCGGCCTGGTGCTCACCGCACCGGCGACGGTCGAGATCGCTGTGCCGCCACCACCGCCCGCGGCGCCCGCTCTGCCGATCGTGCCGCCGACGGCGGAGGAGGTTTCGGAACGGATCGCTCCGGCCGTCGTCACCCTCACCGCGAACCGCGGCTGGCGCGGCATCTCGGGCACCGGCATCGTCCTCACGGCCGACGGCACGGTGCTCACCAACCACCATGTCGTCACCGGAGCCACCGACATCAGCGCGGTGAGCCCCCACACCGGCGCGAGCTACGACGTCGCGGTGCTCGGCTACGACTCCACCCTCGACATCGCCGTACTGCAACTCGGCTCCGCCGCCGGTCTGCCCGTCGCGGCCGTGACCGAGACGCCCCTTCCCCAACCGGGCTCGCCCGTGACGGCCTTCGGCAACGCGGACGGCGGCGGCGTCGTCGTGCCGGCACCCGGCACGATCGTCGCCGTCGACAAGACGGTGTCGGTGCGCGACTCGATGGACGGATCGCTACGTCGGTTGCGCGGAATGCTGCAGGTCAGCGCGGCGATCCGGCCCGGAGACTCCGGTGGCCCGCTCGTCGACGCGTTCGGCACCGTCGTGGGGGTCAACACCGCCGGGGCGGTCGAACCGGACCCGGCCGCCGTCCCCGACCCACCCGAGGCGTACGCAGTGCCCATCGGAACCGCCCTCGACGTGGTGGACCAGGTCCGTACCGGGACGAGCGCGGGGACGGTACACGTCGGCCCGACCCCGCTGCTCGGCGTGAGCGTCACCACCGACCGGACCGGCAACGAGGAAACGGGCGCCGAAGTGCTGTGGGTCGGCTACGGCACCCCCGCCGCCGGCACCGGCCTCGAGATCGGCGACGTCATCGTCGCGTTCGACGGGCGCCCCGTCTCGACCACGGTGGACCTCGAGGACATGCTGATGGCGCGCCGTCCGGGCGACAGCGTGGAGATCGGCTGGCTCGACGTCACCGGCCGGCACCGCACCGCCCGCGTCGTCCTGGACGTCGGCCCGCCGCGCTGACCCCCGAACCCCTTTGGCCGAATGTCACATTCAGTCGATCACATCGACCGGATGTGACATTCGGCCCACGGGCAGCTCAGGCGAACCGGTGCGTGGTCTGGCCGAACGGGCCCTTGGCGAAGACGAGCACCTTGCTCGGCACGACGCGGAAGACCCAGCCCGGATCGTCCACCGGACCGACGGCGTCACCGTGGACCTCGAAACGCCACTGCTGGCCGTACTTGACGTAGTACGCCTCGGCGACGGCGTGTAGCGCGTCGCCGTCGGTGACCCGGTGGGCGCGGCCCTCGACGACGACGTCCGTGCCGGCCGCCCAGGTCGCGACACCCGTGGTGACCGCGACGGCATCGTTGTGCCGCAGGTTGTGGGTCTTCTGCTCACCCGGACCCGTGCAGAAGACGAATCCGCCCGCATGCCACAGTCCGATCAGCGGCGTCACATGCGGGACGCCGTCGCGCCGGACCGTGCTGAGCCAGTACAGCTGTGCGGACTCGAGCAGCTCCTCGGTGTCGGACCACGGCAGGGGCGGCTCCCCGTCGTCCCCGAAACGCGCATCGACGGTGGTGGTGACCGGTGTACTCACGACGACTCCTCTCCCGGCTCCGGCCGGAGCCCGTATCGATACGGACCGGCCGGACCGGGAGAACTCATCGTGCAGGCCGCACGTGCAGGCCGAACGCGGTGACCGAATGTCACATTGCGTCGATCAGATCGAACGCGTGTCACATTCGGTCACCACCACCACCGCCGCCGCCGCCGATCAGGAGAACGTGCTGGGGTCGCCGCCGATGCGGCCGCTGTCGTCGTGCAGCCCGCGGATCCGGTCGAGGTCGTCCGCGGTCAGCTCGAAGCCGAAGACGTCGAAGTTGCTCGCGATGCGCTCGGGGGTGACGGACTTGGGGATGACGATGTTGCCGAGCTGGATGTGCCAGCGCAGGATCACCTGCGCGACGCTGCGGCCGTGAGCCTGCGCGATCGAGGTCAGCGTGGGGTCGTCGAGCACGGTGCCCTGGCCGAGGGGACTCCACGCCTCCGTGGCGATGCCCTTGCCGGTGTGGTAGGCCCGCAGCTCGGCCTGGTCGAACCGCGGATGCAGCTCGATCTGGTTGACGGCCGGGACCTCGCCGACGGTGTCGATCAGCCGGTCGAGGTCCTCGATCCGGAAGTTGGAGACACCGATCGAACGGGCCCGGCCTTCGGCCTTGATCTTCTGGAAGGCGCGGAAGGTGTCGATGTAGCGGTCCTGGCCCGGTGCCGGCCAGTGGATCAGGTACAGGTCGACGTAGTCGAGGCCGAGCCGAGCGAGGCTCGTGTCGAAGGCGCGCAGCGTCGAGTCGTAGCCCTGGTCGCTGTTCCACAGCTTGGTGGTGACGAACAGCTCGTCGCGGGGGACGCCCGAGTCGCGCAGCGCGCGGCCCGTGCCCGCCTCGTTGCCGTAGATCGCCGCGGTGTCGATGCTGCGGTAGCCCACCCGCAGCGCCTCGGTCACCGCGTCGTAGCTCTGCTCGTCCTCGACCTGCCACAGGCCGAAGCCGAGCTGCGGAATCGTGTTGCCGTCGTTGAGGGTGATCGTGGGAACGGTCATGATCGACGCAACCGGATCCGGCCGCCCGGTGTTCCCCGCATCCCACCATCCGGAAACCCCGCGGCGGGCGTGGGGATAATCGAGAGGTGACTGCAACACTGCGCATCAGCGGCCTGTCCGCCTCCCGGGGCGAACGCACCCTGTTCACCGACCTGAACCTGACCGTCGCGCCCGGCGACGTGATCGGTCTGGTCGGCGCGAACGGCGCAGGCAAGTCCACCCTGCTCGCGACGCTCGCCGGGGTCGGCACCGCCGACGTCACCGGCACGGTCGCGTTCGGTCCGCCCGACGCCACGGTCGGGTATCTCGCCCAGGAACCCGAGCGCGTCCCGGGCGAGACGATCCTCGGCTTCCTCGGCCGTCGAACGGGTGTCACCGCGGCCGAGCACGCGATGAACGCGGCGGCCGAGGCGCTGGGGAGCACCGACGTCGACGACTACACCCCCGCCCTGGAGCGGTGGCTCGCGCTCGGCGGCGCGGATCTCGCCGAACGCGCCGAGAAGGTCGTCGCCGACCTGGGCCTCGACGTCGGGCTGGACGCGCCCATGACGGGGCTGTCGGGAGGGCAGGCGGCGCGGGCCGGGCTGGCGGCCCTGCTGCTCTCGCGGTACGACGTGCTGCTGCTCGACGAGCCCACCAACGACCTCGATCTGGCCGGGCTCGATCAGCTCGAGCGGTTCGTCGCCGAGACCCGCACCGCGCTGATGGTGATCAGCCACGATCGCGAGTTCCTGGCCCGCACGGTCACCGGGATCGTCGAACTGGATCCGGTCCAGCAACAGATCGCGGTGTACGACGGCGGCTACGAGGCGTACCTGGTCGAGCGGGAGGTGGCACGGCGGCACGCCCGCGAGACGTACGAGGAGTACGCGGACACCAAGCAGGAGCTCGAGGATCGCGCCCGGATGCAACGCAACTGGCTCGAGCACGGGGTTCGCAACGCCCGGCGCAAGTCCAAGGACAACGACAAGGTCGGCAGGAAGTTCCGCGCCGAGGCCACCGAGAAGCAGGCGGCGAAGGCGCGGCAGACGCAGCGCCGCATCGAGCGCCTCGACGTGGTCGAGGAACCGCGCAAGGAGTGGGAGCTGCGCATGTCGATCGCCGCGGCACCGCGCAGCGGCACGGTGGTGGCCACCCTCGACGGCGCCTGCGTCGACCGCGGCGACTTCGTGCTCGGGCCCGTCACCACGCAGGTGCAGTGGGGCGACCGGATCGTTCTCACCGGCCCGAACGGCGCCGGGAAGACGACCCTGCTACGCACGCTGCTGGGCCGCATCCGCCCCGACGCCGGCACCGCGACCCTCGGGTCGGGCGTGAAGATCGGCGAGGTCGACCAGGCACGCGCGCTGTTCGAGGGCGACGAGCCGCTCGTCGACGCGTTCGCCGCGCAGGTGCCGGACTGGCCGGACGCGGACGTGCGGACGCTGCTCGCCAAGTTCGGGCTCAGGGGTCACCACGTGCTGCGGTCCGCGTCGTCCCTGTCGCCGGGGGAACGCACCCGGGCCGGACTCGCCCTGCTCCAGGCCCGCGGGGTGAACCTGCTGGTGCTCGACGAACCGACGAACCATCTGGACCTGCCCGCGATCGAGCAGCTCGAGCAGGCCGTCGACAGCTTCGAGGGCACGCTGATGCTGGTCACCCACGACCGCCGGATGCTTGCGACCACCCGTTCGACCCGCCGATGGCACCTCGACGGCGGGCGGCTGACGGAGGAACCGGCATGACGCCGGGCAGTGTGCGGGTGGACAGCTGGACCTGGGCGGTACGCCTGTTCAAGACGCGCTCCGCGGCTGCGGCCGCGTGCCGGGGCGGGCACGTACGGGTCAACGACACCCCCGCGAAGCCGTCGCAGGCGGTGAAGGTCGGCGACGAGGTGCGGGTCCGGGTCGCCGGGGCGGAACGGATCGTGCGGGTGACGCAGCTGCTCACCAAGCGGGTGGGTGCACCGATCGCAGCACAGGCCTACGAGGACCACAGTCCCCCACCCCCGCCCAAGGAGATCCTCGCCTCCCTCCCCCGCCGCGACCGCGGCACGGGCCGGCCCACCAAGCGGGACCGGCGCGAGATCGACCGGCTCCGCGGGCTGCTCGAGTAGCCTCACCCGTTTCGGACATCGGCGAACCTACCGAGAGTTGTCGATGTCCGTTTCGCGCGCTCCCCCGCGACCCCCACTTGACGAAACATTGGGTTTTTACAACAATTCGTTGTATGAGCCCGGTACGTCGGGGGGAAACCCTGCCGATCCACAACCGCATCCGCGTCCTGCGCGCGGAACGCGGAATGAGCCGCGCGCAACTCGCGGAACTCGTCGAGGTCAATCCCCAGACCGTCGGCGCCCTCGAACGCGGCGACCACTACCCGAGCCTCGACCTCGCCTTCCGCATCTGCGACGTCTTCGGCCTCCCGGTCGAAGCCGTGTTCTCCCGCACCGAGTTCGGGCCGCTGTCCACCGAGGTGTACCGAATCCGCACCGCAACCGAAGGACGTGACGCACAGTGACCGAGATGCCCGTCCACGATGCCACTCTCCTCGAACGGTACGAGGCCTACCGCACCCGGCGCTTCCTGAGGAACGAGGGGAAGTTCCGGAACATGTTGCCGCGCTGGCGCACTCGACGACGCCGTCGCATCCTCGTCGTGGCCCTCGCCGCCACGTTCGTCCTCATGTTCACCGTGGGCGTGCTGTGCCACTTCTTCGAACGGGGACCACTGCTGTGGCTGCCGGCGTGCCTGGCGTTCTTCCCCCTGTGGATCTCACTGCAGATCGTCTCCGGCAGGCAGGGCGACGCCCCGCGCGCGGCACTCGACGAACGAGAGATCCAGGAACGCAACAGTGCTCGCTCGATCGCCCTGACCGTGACCCAGTCGCTGGTGATGATTCCGGTGCTCTATCTCGTCGTCGGCAGCGTACAGACCGACGGCATGCATCCCAGGATGGCCTATGCGGGCGGGCTCATGACGCTGACCGCGACGCTGATCGGCGGGTGCCTGCCCGCGATGATCCTCGCCTGGAACAGTCCCGATCCCGACGAAACCGACTGACGCAGAGAACGACCCGAGGAAGACGGAGGAAACGTGACGCTCACGATCAACGGTGTCTCGAAACGATACGGCGACGTCGTCGCACTCGACGACGTCACCTTCGATGTGCGACCCGGGGAGTTGTTCGGCTTCGTCGGCAGCAACGGCGCCGGGAAGACCACCACCATGCGGATCGTCCTCGGTGTCCTCGCCGCCGACTCCGGCGAGGTGCGGCTCGGCGGCCGGCCCGTCGACCTCGACGTGCGCCGCACCATCGGGTACATGCCGGAGGAACGCGGGCTGTACCCGAAGATGAAGGTCGGAGCGCAACTGTCGTACCTTGCTCGCCTGCACGGACTGTCACGATCCGAGGCCGACGCCGCCGTCGCACGATGGACGGGCCGGCTGGGCATCGCCGAGCGCGTGGACGACGCCGTCGACGCGCTCTCCCTCGGCAACCAGCAGCGGGTCCAGCTCGCGGCCGCCCTGGTGCACGATCCGAAGGTGCTGGTCCTCGACGAGCCGTTCTCGGGCCTGGACCCCGTCGCCGTCGACGTCATGAGCGACGTGCTGATCGAGAAGGCCGAAACCGGAGTGCCGGTGATCTTCTCGAGCCACCAACTCGACCTCGTGCAGCGGCTCTGCCACCGGGTCGGGATCATCTCCAAGGGAACGATGCGCGCCGTCGGCACCGTCGACGAGCTGCGCGGCCACGGCGCGGCCCGGCTCGAGGTGCACGCCCCGCACGCCCCCGAGGGCTGGGCCGCCGACCTGCCCGGCGTCACCACCGTCGCCCACGGCGGTGGCCGCACCGTTCTGCTGCTCGGGAAGGGCGCCGACGACCAGCAGATCCTCCGGGCCGCCCTCGCCACCGGTCCCGTGCACGAATTCTCCGTCCATCGCCCGACGCTGACCGACCTGTTCCGAGAGGTGGTGGCCGCGTGAGCGCCCCGCTGAGTCCCGTCCACGCCGTGGCCCTGGTGGCCCGCCGCGAGTTCCTCACCCAGGTCCGCAAGAAGAGCTTCCTGATCAGCAACGCGATCGTCCTGCTCGCCATCGTCGGCGGCATCGTCGCCGTGTCGCTGTTCGCCGGCGACGACGAAGCCGCCACCGTCGGCGTCGTCGGCGACCCGGCGCTCGGCGCAACGATCAGCGCGATCGGGGACGCCACCGGCAGCTCCGTCGACGTCTCCGAGGTCCCCGACGCCGGGGACGGTCGCGACCGGGTGCGCGACGGCGAACTCGACGTCGCGCTGATCCCGGGCCCGGGAGGTTCGGTCACGGCCGTCGCCGAATCGGAGATCGATCCGGCCCTGCGCGCGACGATCGACACGGCCGTCGCGCAGCAGGCCCAGGTCGACGCCCTCACCGCGCGCGGCGTCGACCCGTCGGCGCTGGCGGCGGACACCGCCCGCGCCACCGTGACCGTCGAAGCGCTCGATCCCCCGGACCCGGAGCAGGGGCAGCGCACCACCCTGGCGATCGCCGCGGTCGTGCTGCTGTACATGCAGATCATGATGTTCGGCATGTACGTGGCGATGGGCGTGGTCGAGGAGAAGTCGTCGCGCGTGGTGGAACTGCTGCTGTCGACGCTGCGCCCGCTGCAGCTGCTGTGGGGCAAGATCGTCGGCATCGGCGCCGTGGGGCTGCTGCAACTCACCGCATACGGAGTGGCCGGGGTCGGTGCCGGTCTCGCGACCGGGACGCTCACCGTGACCGGCACGGCCCTGGGCACGCTCGCCGGCACCCTGGGCTGGTTCGTCCTCGGGTTCGCGTTCTTCGCGGTCCTCTACGCCGCTGCCGGGTCGATGGTGTCCCGGCAGGAGGACGTGAACGCCACGGCGTCGCCGCTGATGGTGCTCATCGTCGCGATGTTCTTCGCGGCCTTCTCCTCGGTCGACGACCCCGAGTCGACGTGGAGCACCGTGCTGAGCTGGATCCCGCCGTTCTCGGCGATCCTGATGCCGCTGCGCATCGCTGCCGGCGTGGCGACACCGCTGCAGATCGTCGGCACCATCGTGCTGATGCTGCTCGTGACCGCCGCCCTGAGCGTGCTCGGGGCGCGGATCTACCGCCGGTCCATCCTGCGCATCGGCCGCGTCGTCACGTGGAAGGAAGCCGTGGGCGCGTAGCGGCGGTGTGTCCTTCGGGAGGCTGGAGGCGCCCGAAGGACACACCGCTAGGGTCGTGCCATGGCCCCCAGGATCTCGGCGCAGGAGTTCATCGACAGCGTGCTCGACACAGGCAGCTTCCACTCCTGGGACACCGCCCCCGTCGACGTGCACCCCGACGAGCAGTACCGTGCGGAGCTCGAGGCCGCGGCGGCGAAGTCCGGGGTGGACGAGTCCGTGATCACCGGCGTCGGAACCGTGCACGGCCGGCGCATCGCGGTGATCGCCTGCGAGTTCGCCTTTCTCGCCGGATCGATCGGGGTGGCGGCGGCCGAGCGCATCGTCCTCGCCGTGGAACGCGCCACGCGGGAGAAGCTGCCGCTGCTCGCCTCCCCCACGTCCGGCGGCACCCGGATGCAGGAGGGCACCCTCGCGTTCGTGCAGATGGTCAAGATCGCAGCGGCCGTCACCGCCCACAAGGCCGCGCACCTCGGCTATCTCGTGTACCTGCGCAACCCCACCACCGGCGGGGTGTTCGCCTCGTGGGGTTCGCTCGGGCACGTCACCGCCGCCGAACCCGGTGCCCTCGTCGGTTTCCTGGGACCCCGCGTCTATCAGGCGCTCTACCACGAGGACTTCCCGGAGGGCGTGCAGACCGCCGAGAACCTGTCCCAGAAGGGCGTGATCGACGGGGTGGTGCCCCTCGCCGCGGTCCGCCAGCTCGTGCACCGGATGCTCCGCGTGCTCACCGAGCCGACGACCGTCGACGCGTCGGCGGGTCCCGCGGTCACCTCCGCCGCCGCCGTGCCCGACGTTCCGGCGTGGCAGTCGGTGATGCTCTCCCGCCGGCGGGATCGTCCCGGCATCCGGCAGTTGCTGCGGCATGCGGCATCCGCGCAGGTTCCGCTGTCGGGCACCGGGCAGGGCGAGTCCGACCGCACCGTGCTGGTCTCGCTCGCCCGGTTCCGCGGCGCGTCGTGCGTGCTGTTCGGTCAGGACCGCAGCGGCCAGTCCGCGGCCCGGACGATGGGTCCGGGCGCGCTGCGTGAGGCGCGGCGCGCGATGCGGCTGGCCGACGAGCTCCGCCTTCCGCTGGTGCTGGTGATCGACACGCTCGGAGCCTCGTTGTCGAAGGAGGCAGAGGAGCGCGGACTCGCGCCGGAGATCGCCCGCTGCCTGGCCGACCTGGTGACTCTGCCGACCCCTACGGTGTCGGTGCTCCTCGGACAGGGCACCGGCGGCGGCGCCCTGGCGCTGCTGCCCGCCGACCGGGTGCTGTGCGCCCAGAACGGCTGGCTCGCCCCGCTGCCGCCCGAAGGCGCCAGCGCGATCGTGCACCGCGACACCGCGCACGCCCCGCAGATGGCAGCGGCCCAGGGCATCCGCTCCCGGGATCTGCTGCGCGACGGTGTCGTCGACGGTGTGATCCCCGAGTTCCCCGACGCCGCGGAGGAGCCCACCGAGTTCGCCAAACGCGTCGGGGCCGCCGTCGCCCGCGAACTCGGCGTGCTGGTCGGTCAGGACGCGACGCTGCGGTACCGGCGGCGGCTCGAGCGCTACCGGAAGCTGGGCCTGCCCCGGTAGCTGCCACCCCGCTCACCGACGCCGAGGCGCCGCCCGGCGCACCGGCCGAACGGGCAGTGCCTTCCGGCGGGGAATCTCGAATAGGGTGGTCGGCGTCACAAGCTGTGGTCAGAGAGGATGCGAATCGATGAGCTCGTACGCGGAGGCCTTCCGGCAGAGCGTGGAGGATCCCGAGGGATTCTGGCTCGAGGCGGCCCGCGCCGTGGACTGGGTGGCCGCGCCGACGCGGGCCCTCGACGGCTCGCAGGCACCGTCGTTCCGCTGGTTCCCCGACGCCACGCTCAACACCAGCTTCAACGCCCTCGACCGGCACGTGCAGGCCGGGCACGGCGACCGGCCCGCTCTGATCTGGGATTCGGCGATGGTCCCCGCCAAGCACACCTACACCTACGCCGAGCTGCTGGACGAGGTCGCGGCATTCGCCGGGGTGCTGCGCGATCAGGGCGTCGTCGCCGGGGATCGCGTCGTGATCTACATGCCGATGATCCCGGAGGCGGCGATCGCGATGCTCGCGTGCGCCCGCATCGGCGCCGTGCACTCGGTGGTGTTCGGCGGGTTCGCCGCCAAGGAGCTCGCCACCCGCATCGACGACGCCCGGCCCGTTCTGCTCGTCACCGCCTCCGGCGGACTCGAACCGGGTCGCACCGTCGAATACCTGCCGATGGTCGACCAGGCGCTGTCGCTGTCGCAGACCCCGCCGCACACCGTGATCGTCAAGAACCGGGAGATGATCCCGGGCACGGCGGCCGACTACAAGACCTCCCTGGCCACGTGGTTCGACTGGGACGAGCTCGTCGCCGACGCGGCCCCCGCCGAACCGGTGACCGTCGCCGCCACCGACCCGCTGTACATCCTCTACACCTCCGGCACCACGGGGAAGCCGAAGGGCGTGGTGCGCGACAACGGCGGGCACGCGGTGGCCCTGACCTGGTCGATGCGCAACATCTACGACATCTCCCCCGGCGACGTGTGGTGGACGGCCTCCGACGTGGGCTGGGTCGTCGGCCACTCGTACATCGTCTACGGCCCGCTGCTGATCGGCGCGACCACCGTGATGTACGAGGGCAAACCGGTGGGCACGCCGGATGCCGGTGCGTTCTGGCGGATCATCAACGAGAACGACGTCGTCGCGTTGTTCACCGCCCCCACCGCGATCCGCGCGGTCCGCAAGGCGGACCCCGAGGCGAAGGAGCTGGAGAACTACGACATCTCCTCCCTGCGGACGCTGTTCGCGGCGGGCGAGCGGCTCGACCCGGACACCTACGAGTGGGCGACGAAGGTGCTCGACCGGCCCGTCGTCGATCACTGGTGGCAGACCGAGACCGGATGGGCGATCGCGGCGAACCTGCGCGGACTCGAGCCCCTGCCGATCAAGGCCGGCTCGCCGACGGTGCCGGTGCCCGGCTACCGCCTCGACATCGTCGACGCGGAGGGTAAGCCGGTCGGACCGAACACCGAGGGCAACATCGTGATCGCGCTGCCGCTGCCGCCGGGCACCCTGACCGGACTGTGGCAGGACGAGGACCGCTACCGGCGCTCGTACCTGGAGACGTTCCCGGGCTACTACCTCACCGGCGATTCCGGCTACGTCGACGAGGACGGCTACGTGTTCGTCCTGGGCAGGTCGGACGACGTCATCAACGTCGCCGGTCACCGCCTGTCGACCGGAAGCATGGAGGCCGTCGTCGCGTCGCATCCGGCCGTCGCCGAGTGCGCGGTCGTCGGCATCCGCGACGAGCTCAAGGGTCAGCGGCCGTCCGGTTACGTGGTGCTCAAGTCCGGTGTCGAGATCGATCCGGAGACGCTGCGGCAGGAACTCGTGGCGATGGTGCGCGAGCAGATCGGCGCGGTGGCGACGTTCCGGGACGTCACCGTGGTGCAGGCCCTGCCGAAGACCCGCTCCGGCAAGATCCTCCGCAAGACGATGCGGCAGATCGCCGACCACGAGCAGTACACGGTGCCGTCGACGATCGAGGACCCGTCGGTGCTCGAGGCGCTCGAGCAGCAACTGCGCGGATAACCGCTCGCCCGCCGGTCATCCGCTTTTCCGATCGTCACAGCGGATGACTGGGGGCCGAGCGGCTGCGATGGACGGCTCGCCGGAGTCGCTCCACGACCACGTCGAACCGGAACAGTTCCGGCCACGTCCACCGCACCACCTGCAGCCCCAGGTCACGCAGCGCGTCCTCGCGGTGCTTCTCTGCGCGCACGTCGTCGACGGTGCCGTACTTGACCATCCCGTCGAATTCGCCGACGAGGCCCCACTGCTCCCAGAAGAAGTCGACGCGCGCGACGAACACACCGCCCGGGGTGTGGATCGTCCGCTGCAGGACCGGGACCGGGAGACCCGCGTCGCGCAGGCGCAGCCGGCTCAGGGACTCGCCGGGGCTTTCGCTCCGGGCGTCGAGGAACCCGACGACGCGTCGCGCCGCGGCGATCCCCGCGCGCGGCGCGTCGAAGTGAGCTCGGAAGTCGAGGTCGGGATATCGGCGCAGCGCGCTGTCCCCGACGACGACGGCCTCCTCCACGGGCAGCGTTCGCGCCAGGTCGACGACGGTGCGCGCCGGTGAGGTGACCCGCACGCCGTCGAGCTGCACGACGTCGCCGCCGAGCACCGCCGCGTGCACGTAGCGCGTTGGGCCCCGGCGCCCACCGGCGGAGCGCCCGTTGGTGGTGTGGATCAGAGCGAGATCGGTCTGCCACACGTCGAATTCGTGCAGGACCGCCGCGGAGATGTGGCTGATCGCGGCGGCCGGACGGAGTCCGGTGCCGACGGTCCGCGCCAGCAGTCGGTGCCGCCCGACGTCGTCGAGGAGCTGCACGCCGTCGGCGTCGAGATACACGCCCGGGGTCAGGCGCTGGAGTTCCCCGCGTCGCACCGCGCGCCGCAGCTCGGCGTCGGTGTGTCCCGCGGCCAGTGCGGAACGTCGCAGCAATGGTTCGGTCACCGCTTCAGCGTGCCGCGACGGTGACGGGAACGGGCCGCTCGTGCCACCGAACGGCCGAATCTGTGGATGGAACGCCCGCCTGTGGACAACACCCGCTTCGCACACAGTCATCCGCTGCGACCGTCGTCGCAGCGGATGACTGTGTAGTGAGCGGATGTCAGCGTCGGCGACGGCGCCGCACCACCGCCCGCACCGCGAGCGCGGCCACCACGCTGCCGACGACAGCGGCGACGATCTGCGGTTTCTCGGCAGCGGTCTGCTTGGCGGCTTCGACCTTCTCGTGGGCGGCGGCCTTGGTGCGTGCCGGCACGTCCACGCGCTGCGCGAGTTCGTCGACGGTTGCGGCGAGCTCGGCGCGCTGCTGCTCGACGGACGGTACGGGTTCGGGACCGGTCATCGCACATGCTCCTTCACGGTGTTCACGTCCTTGCGGACACTCTCCGCCGTCTCGCTGGGCACCGGTGGGGCCGAGTTCTTGGCCCGCGACGCGCCGACAGCGGCCAGGGTGCCGCCGACCGCCAGGACGATCAACGAGACGATCAACGCGGCCAGCCACGGGGAGAGCACGGTGGCGAGCCCCAGGATCGCGGTCGCGATGAGGGCGCCGACGCCGAGGTAGATCAACATCAGCCCGGCGCCGGCGACGCCGACGCCCACGCCGACGCGGGTACCCTTGGCTTTCACCTCGTCGAGGGCGTGGGTGACCTCGGTGCGCACGAGGGTCGGCACCTGAATGCTGAGCCGCTCGATCAGTTGCGCGGTGGACAGTTCGCTCGGGTCCGTGGCACTGTGCGTGCCGCCGGGGGACGCGGTCATCGTCGAGTCCTTTCCGTGTCGTGCGACGTCTGGGGCCGGTCTGTCGCCCTCCGCATCGTCGGCGCCTTCGCGGCCCGACGCGGCGTGCGCGAGCCGGAGTTCGCGGCCGCGCTCGATGTCTTCCTGCCGCTTCTCCTCGTTCTTCTCGATGTTGCGGGTGTCCCGGGGCGGCAGCTGCAGCGTCTCCTCCGCCTCGATACCGGCCTGCAACTGACGTCCGCGCTCGAGCTCGGCGTCGAACTCCGCGCCGAACAGCAGCGCGAGGTTGGTGATCCACAACCACAGGAGGAAGACGATCGCGCCGGCGAGCGAGCCGTACGTCTTGTTGTAGCTACCGAAGTTGGAAACGTAGAAGGCGAACGCGAGGGACGCCACGATCCACGTGACGATCGCGATGGTCGCGCCCATGCTGATCCAGCGGAACTTGGGCTGCGACACGTTCGGCGTCGCGTAATACAGAACCGCGATGATCATGATCACGAGCAGCAGGATGACCGGCCACTTCGCGATGTTCCAGATCATCACCGAAGTCTCGCCGAGCCCGATCACGTCTCCCACGGCCCGGGCGATGGGACCGCTGACGACGAGCATGAGCGCCGTCGCGCCCATTGCGATCAGGGCGAGCGCGGTGATGAGGAGCATCCAGGGCCGCAACTTCCAGATCGGTCGCCCCTCCTCGATCTCGTAGATGCGGTTCATGGCCCGGCCGAACGCACCGACGTAGCCGGAGGCCGACCACAGGGCGCCGGCGATACCGAGGATCAGAGCCAGGCCCGCGGTCGGTGCCTGCACCAACTGTTCGACGGGGCCGCGCAGCGTGTTCACCGCGTCGGTGGGCCCGAGGTCCTCGACCAGTTGCAGCACCGTGTCCACCGTCGTCCCCCCCTGGCCGAACACGCCGAGGAGCGACACGACCACGAGGAGAGCGGGGAACAGCGACAGGACGGCGTAGTAGGTGAGGCCGGCGGCGAGGTCGGTGCACTGATCGTGACTGAACTCGCGAGCGGTCTTGCGCAGCACGTACTTCCACGACGGTGTGGTCAGGTCGGTCGGCGAGTCGGGCTTGCGCGAATCGTCGGCCGGGGCCTCCGACCCGTCGCGGACCCGGTGATCTGCGGTCATGGTTCCCGATGTACCCGTGGCACGGACGGACCAAACGCCACGGCCGGCACGCGACCGCCGCCGGTGCGGTGTGCCGGGCCCCCGGACCGCGGCGGAGCGTGGTGTGATCGAGCGATGCGGCGCCTCGACGATCCGACCTGCCCGGCCCGTCCACTCGACGACGACGAGCTGCGGGCCCTCTACGCCTACCCGCCGGACCTGTCCTCCCCGTGGCTGCGGGTGAACTTCGTGTCGTCCCTCGACGGTGCCGTCGCCGTGGAGGGACGCTCGGGTGGGCTCGGCACGCCGTCGGACAAGAAGGTGTTCGGTCTGTTGCGGGCGCTGGCCGAGGTGATCGTCGTCGGCGCGGGCACGGTCCGCAGCGAGAACTACGGCGGCGCCCGCACGAGCGGGGGACTGCGCGCGCGCCGCGCCGAGGCGGGGCTGCCGGAGATTCCGCCGGTCGCGGTCGTCACCGCGACGTGCGACCTCGACCCCGACTGCCGCTTGTTCACCGACACCACCGTCGCGCCGGTCGTCCTCACGTGCGAGACGGCACCGGAGGAACGCCGCCGGGCCCTCGCCGCCGCCGGTGCGGACGTGCGACTGGTCGCCGAGCACTCGATCGACGGGCACGCGGTGCGGGACGCCCTCTCGGCGGCGGGCTGGAGTCGTGCGCTGTGCGAGGGCGGGCCACGGCTGTTCGGTCAGCTGATCGCCGACGGCGTGGTCGACGACCTGTGCCTGACGTTGGCGCCGCTGCTCGCCGCCGGCCCGGCGGGCCGGATCGCCACCGCCCCGCGGACGGCGCCGACGTCGATGCGGCCCGCCCACATCCTCGCCGACGACGACGGCACCGTGCTCACGCGGTGGGTACGCGGGACGTGACAGGCAGGAGTGTGCGCACCACGTCGAGGTCACCGTGGGTCCGCAGCACCGGTGCGACGCGGTCCAGCAGACGGGTGAGCAGGTCCCGAGCCGGGATCCGGGCGCCGGTGTGCACATCCACCGCCGGACCCTCGAGACCGTACCGGGCGGCACTCCACACCGCCGCCGCACCGACCTCCGGTTCGACGGCCTGCGCCTCGACACCACGGCGCAGATCGTCGAGCGCCGCGCCGACCAGACCCCGGACCAGGGCGGCCTGCACGACCGTGCCGTCCACCGTGGCCGCGGTGTCGGCCGCGCGGATCTCCACCGTCGGCACGTGCACCGACGGCCGGGCAAGCCAGAAGGTCATCCGCGAGTCGAGCAGCACCCCGGCGCCGACCAGGCGTGCGACAAGGTCCGCGGCGTGCTGGGCCGAACGCAGGTACGGGGGCAGGCCGAAACCGGGAAACCGGCTCTGTTGCACGATGCGCCAGCTCGCGTATCCCGTGTCACGCCCGTCGTGCCGCCGGGAGTTGGCCCCGAGCGCGACGAGGGTGGGCAGCCACGGGGTCAGATGGTTCACCACGGCGGCCGCGGTGTCCCGGTCGGCGACGCCGACGTGCACGTGGCAGCCGCAGGCATGGTAGTCGTCGACCAGCGCGCGGTACCGGTCGGCGATGGCGGCCCGGCGCCCCGTCCCGACGACGGTGCCGGGGCCGGCGTCGCGTTCGGGCACCCCGGTGGCGGCAATGCGCATCCCGCAGCGGAGGGCGGCACCGTGGAGGGCGGACCGGGACGCGGTCAGCTGGGCCCGCAGGTCGTCGAGGGTTCGGCACACCCCGCCCACCGCCTCGATCTGGGTCGGGTGCAACTCGCCGACGAAGTTCACCCCGGGCACCTGCGGAAGCTGTTCGTACAGGGCGTCGAACCCCGGTGTGGGACGGCCCGACGCCGGGTCCACGAGCAGGAACTCCTCCTCCACGCCCATGGTGACGCCGTCGCCCGGATCCGGGCGGGAGGTTTCGGAGTTCATGGTTGCGGGCTACCCGTTGCCGCCGGCGACGACACGCCGGCCGGTACAGTCCGGACAGCATCCGGCGGAAGGAGTTCCCCATGCCCGACGACGTTCCCGAAGGTTCGGCGCGGTCCAGCGCCACCGCGGAGCGGATCGGCGGACTCGCCGCCGACCGCGGCCTGACCGTCGCGTGCGCCGAGTCGCTCACCTCCGGCGCCCTGGCCGCGCGGCTCGGCGCGGCGCCGGGCAGCGCCGAGTGGTTCCGGGGCGGGGTCGTCGCCTACTCGCGGGACGTGAAGCACTCGCTGCTGCGGGTGCCGGAGGGTCCGGTGGTGTGCGAGTCCGCGGCGCGCGCCATGGCCGAGTCGACGGTCGACCTGCTCGGTGCCGACGTCGCGGTGGCGGTGACGGGCGCGGGCGGCCCGGACAGCCAGGACGGGCAGGAGCCGGGGACGGTGTGGTTCGGGGTGGCCGGGCGCGGGCCTACGCACGCCGAGGAGAAGTTCTTCCCGGGCGAGCCCGAGGAGGTGCTGGCCGAGACGGTCTTCCATGCGCTCACTCTGCTCGCGGAGCGGGTGGGGCGCTGAGGGGGCCGGTGCCCGGCCGGGCGAGCAGCCGGGTGACGAGCGCGGTGACGAGTTGGTCCGGGGTGGCGTCGGCGCCGATCGAGGTGGTCAGCAGATCCAGCAGGAGCCCGTCGATCGCGAAGTGCAGCAGGGCGACGTCGAGCGCGGTGGCGGGTAGTCCTGCCGCGTCGTTGAACTCGACGTCGAGCCGGTAGTTGCGGGAGAGCGTCGCGCCGAGCACCTCGGCGAGTCCGGGACTTCGGCGGGATTCGAGGCGCAGTTCCATCAGGGCGACGGTCAGGTCCGGCTGGGCGGTCGTGCGCTCGACGAGGTAGCGCATGTAGTCGACGTAGAGGTCGACATCCGGAGTCCGGCCGGCGAGCGACTCGAGCCGGTCCGGCTCGGGGGCGAGCCGCTCGAAGATCCGCGCGCCGAGGGCGCCGAGGAGTTCGTCCCGTGTCGGAAAGTAGTTCGCGCAGGTGCCCAGGGGCACCCCGGCTTCCCGGTCGACGGCGCGGTGGGTCAGCTTGCGGGCACCGTCCGCGCCGAGTACGCGCAGACCGGCGTCCGCGAGCTGGGCTCGGCGCTCCGGATTCGCTGCCACGGAAAAACCCTAGCACCGAACACAACACCTGTTGTAGTTTGACCACCACAGGTGTTGTAGTCGACGACGCGAGGAGCTTCCGTGCGAAAACTGACCTACTACGTGGCGACCACGCTCGACGGCTTCATCGCCGACCCGGCCGGGGGCTACGACTTCTTCCCCCTCGAAGGTGACCACGCGCACTACCAGGTGCAGGAGTTCCCCGAGACGATCCCGACGCCCGCCCGCGGGTCGCTCGGCATCGAGGGGCCGCCGAAACACTTCGACGCCGTCGTGATGGGCCGGCGCACGTGGGAGCCGGCCCGGGACGCCGGCTGGACGAGCGGCTACCGGCACCTGCAGCAGTACGTGTTCACCACGACGATGACGCAGGCGCCGGACGAGACGGTGACCCTCGTCGCGACCGACCCGCTCGAGTACGTGCGCGACCTCAAACAGCAAGACGGGCTGGGCATCTGGCTCTGCGGCGGCGGTTCGCTCGCCGGCGCGCTGCTGCCCGCGATCGACGAGCTGGTGCTCAAGGTCCACCCGATCGTCGCCGGGGACGGAATCCCGTTGTTCCGGCACGGTTTCGAGCCGCACCGCTTCGACCGTCTCGAGACGAGAACCTTCGACAGCGGAGTGACGGTGTGCCGCTTCGCGGCCGGTGTGCCTTTTGGGCGGTCCTGACCGCCCAAAAGGCACACCGGCGGCGCAGCCGCCTCCTAGAACCAGGTGGGCAGTACGTCGAGCGTGGTTCGGTCGAGGCTGTCGAGCAGATCGAACTGCGGACCGGTCTTCGGCAGTTCGAATGCGAAGAAGTACCGGGCGGCGGCGCGCTTACCGTCGTAGAAGTCGCCCTCCCGGGACCCGGCCGCGAGGAGCTGCTCGAGCCACATCCACGCGACGACCACGTGCCCGACGGCCTCGAGGTACACCGACGAATTGGCCAGCGCCAGTTCGGGATCGCCGGTCCCCCACAGCCGGGCGGTGGCGGCGCCCACCCGCGTCACCGCCGCCTGCAACTGCTCGGCGTAGCGAGCGGCGTCGCCGCCGGCCTGCGTGCCACGCGCGACGGTGCGTCCGATCGTCTCGCCGAGCAGCGCCAGCCCCGCCCCGCCCTGCATGACCACCTTGCGCCCGAGCAGGTCCAGCCCCTGGATGCCGTGCGTGCCTTCGTGAATGGGGTTGAGGCGGTTGTCCCGGTAGTACTGCTCGACGTCGAACTCGCGGGTGTAGCCGTAACCCCCGTGCACCTGGATCGCCAGGCTGTTCGCCTCGAGGCACCACTGCGACGGCCAGGACTTCGCGACGGGTGTGAGCATGTCCAGCAACAGCCCGGCTCGGGCGCGCGCGTCCTCGTCCTCGGCGGTCTGCTGCTCGTCGACGAGCTGCGAGCAGTACAGCCCCAGCGCCAGTGCGCCCTCGACGTAGGCCTTCTGGGCGAGCAGCATCCGGCGTACGTCGGCGTGCTCGATCAGCGGTACGGGCTGGGACGACGGGTCCTTGTCGCCGAGGGGGCGGCCCTGGGTGCGGGTGCGGGCGTACTCGAGGGACTGCAGGTAGCCGGCGTAGCCGAGCGAGGTGGCGAGGAATCCCACGCCGATGCGGGCCTCGTTCATCATGTGGAACATGTACGACAGGCCCTTGTGCGGCTCGCCGAGCAGGTAGCCGACGGCGCCGGCGCGGCCCGCGGGGGTGAAGGTGCCGTCGCCGAAGTTCAGCAGCGTGTTGGTGGTGCCGCGGTTGCCCATCTTGTGGTTGAGGCCGACGAGGGCGACGTCGTTGCGCTCACCGAGCTGCCCGTCCGCGCCGACGAGGATCTTCGGGACGATGAACAGCGAGATGCCCTTGACCCCCGCCGGGCCGCCGGGGATCTTCGCGAGCACGAGGTGGACGATGTTCTCGGACAGTTCGTGGTCGCCGCCGGAGATCCACATCTTGGTGCCGGTGAGCCGGTAGCTGCCGTCGTCCTGCGGCACGGCCCTGGTGGTGATGTCCGCCAGCGACGAGCCGGCCTGCGGCTCGGACAGGCACATGGTGCCGAAGAACCGGCCCTCGAGCAGCGACGGCACGTACGTGGCGATCTGCTCCTCGCTGCCGTGGGTGGCGATGAGGTTGGCGTTGCCGACGGTGAGGAACGGATACGACGAGGTGCCTGCGTTGGCGGCCTGGAACCAGGCCATCGCCGCCCGCAGCACGGTGACCGGCAACTGCATGCCGCCGAGTTCCTCGTCGAAGGAGGAGCCGATGAGCCCGGCCTTGGCGAACAGCTCCAGGGCCGCTTTGACCTCGGGGATGATCTCGACCCTGCCGTCGGCGCCGATCCGAGGCTCCTGGGCGTCCGCCTTCTTGTTGTGCGGCGCGAAGTGCTTGGTAGCCAAGTCCGCACTGAGGTCGAGGACGGCGTCGAACGTCTCCCGCGAGTGCTCGGCGAACCGGCCGCGTGCGGTGAGCGACTCGACGTCCAGCCATTCGTAGAGCAGGAAGTCGAGGTCACGCCGGGACAGGACGGGAGCGGGCATGGAGGTTCCTTTCACAGGGCCGCAGATTCACTAAGCGCTCACTTAGTAGAGCAACGACGGTGCATGATGTCAACGGACCAGCACGGCGACGGAGAGAACCCAGCATGATCGACACGCCCATCACCGACGACCTCGCCGGCATCTTCACCGAGGTCGAATCCGACGTCGCGCGTCGTCTCATCGGCTCCGCCGCGG